>CASEEY010000010.1 GCA_949287055.1 uncultured Collinsella sp. | reverse complement strand
CCTTCGCGCTCACTCAACGCGACGCCCGGGGGCCGCCCGTGCACATGCGGACGATCCACAGGCGAAGCGCGAGCGCGGAATCGCGCGACCCCTTGAGGGCAAGCTCCACGTCAACCGCTTCACGCAGGGCATCGATCAGCTCGGATGTCTTCCATCGGCGAGCCCACGTCAGGTGGTTCTTGACCTGCCAGGGCTGACAGCCGAGCGTCGCGGCAAGCTCGCGGCCCGCGCCTCGCGCGTCAAGCGCGCGAGCGACGATCAGTTCGCGGACGCGTCCCACCAGCAATGAGAAGATCCTCACCTCGCTGCGGTCGGGCTGAAGTGCGAGCAGCTCGAGCGAGCGCTCCAGATCGCGCGCGGCGACCGCGTTGAGCAGATCCCACGGTTTGACCTCGGCGGTGCGCATGACGAGGCGCTCGACGTCCTCGCGGGTGATCTCGGGCCCCTCGACCATCTGCGCCAACCTGATGAGCTCGTTGTCGAGCATGCGGGACGACTCGCCCGCGCGGCTGACAAGCTCCTCCGCGGCGGGCAGCCCCATCGTCTTGCCGTGGGCGCGCGCCATCGAGACGACCTGCTTGGGCATCTCCCATGCCTTCTTGGGCGCGCAATCGACCACCGCATGGGCGTCGATCTTGGCGACCGCCTTGTACAGGCGCGTGTTCTTGGCAAGCGTGTTGGCCACGATCAGGCAGACGGTCGTCGGCGAGGGGTTGGCAAGATACGCGACGATCGGCTCGCTCACAGCCTTGGAGAGCCTATCGCAGCCATCGAGTATGACAAGCCGGAACTCCGCGCCCATCGGGAAGGTGTTGAGCGACGCCACGATGTCATCGATCGCCTGGTCTTTGGTCATATCGCGCTCGTCGAGGTTGAAGTCGGCCATGCCGCTGGCCGCAAGACGCGCCTTCATGCGCTCGACGGCGCGCGAGCGCTTGTATTCGTCGGCGCCCACGATGAGATAGGCAGGCAGCAGCTTGGACTCGGGCACGGGCGAAACCTCCTCGACGATCGGACTTCCCTATTCTACCCCGCCCGCTCCATCGTGACGATACATCCGCCGCGCGCTGGCTCGATTCGGATATCGCCGCGATCGGACGTGCACGCAAACGACGCGCCATGCTGCAAGACGGCGTCGACGCAGGCATCGGCCGGATGCCCGTAGGGGTTGTCCCTGCCTGCGCTCGCGACGGCGAGTTCCGGCTCGAGCGCGGACAGGACCTCCGTATCGACCGACTCAGCCGACCCATGGTGCCCGAGCTTGAGAACATCGATATCGCCCACATCGGCGGCGAACTCATGGGCCTGGGCCGCCTCGGCGTCGCCGGTAAGCAGAACCGAGAGGCTCGATTCCTCCGACTCATAGCGCACATCGAGCACGAGCGATCCGGCGTTCTCGTCTTCCTGCTGTGCATCGCGAGGCCATACCACCCGACACGCGAAGTCGCCAACATAGAGGATGTCCTGGCAGTCGAGCTCGACGCATGCATCCGCGATCGTACCCGCAAGCTCGGCAGGCGCCCGTTCGGACGCCCCGGGCCCCACGTAGACCGCATCGACATCGACTGCCTGAAGGACGCTTGGAAGCCCTCCCCAGTGATCCTTATCCCAATGCGTGACGACGACCGCATCGAGTCGGAAGACATTGTTTCTCGCCAGCGCCCCTACGACGGCATCGTCGACACCGGTGTCGACGAGCATCGCGCATCCCCGGTCCCTGACCAGAATCGCATCGCCTTGCCCCACGTCCAGCACCGTCACGCTTGGCGGCGCGCAATGCAGCCAGAACACAAGATGGGCGATGCCGCACAGCATAAGGCTAAAAATCGAGGGGACAAGGACGCGACCGGATACGTCCGGCCATAGAGCGTAGATCGCAACCGCCAGGGCATAGGGCAACGCCAACCCGATGATTCCCGGCTCGACGGATACGCAGGCAAGCGGAAGGCCCGCAAGGATGCTCGCCAAAAACATCGAAAGGTCCGCAAGCGCCACGGGCAACGCCATCAGCGGCTCGAACGCAGGGGCAAGCGCCGCGAGCGGCGTGCAGACCAGCCCCGTAGCCAGCACCCCGCTCATGAGCGGACCGACAACCAGGTTTGCCAGGGGCGAGACGAGGGGCACCGAGCCGAAGACCGGCATCGTCAAAGGCAGCGTCGCCCACTGAGCAGCGAGGGTCGCCGCGAGCGCCCCGGCGATCGACCTTGGCAGATGCAGGCGCTCGAGCAGCACCGCGAGGTAGCGACCGAAGACGGCGAGGAACAGAACGCTCGCCGCGGATAGCTGGAATCCGAGGTCGTGCGCAAGGCCCGGGTCGGCAGCAAGCAGCGCGATCACCGTCAACGAGAGACTCGATATCCCGTGCGCCCGCCGCGTCGCCGTCGTGGCTGCAAGCCCGAGGCACACCATGATGGCGGACCGTATGGCCGACGGCGCGCCTCCCGTGAACACCGCGTAGGCAACGCTTATCGCGCCCAGGGCCAACGATCGCGCCGCCTGCGATCTCACCATGCGCTGCAGCAGGGTGCGCACCAGCGCGATGACCAGCACGAGGTGGCCACCTGATACGGCCACGAGATGCGACAGGCCGGTGCGTGAGAACGCCTCTTGGGTATCCGTCCGTCCAAGCTCCGTCGTCGTTCCGCATACGACGCCCGCAACCAGGGCACGGCTCTCGCCGGAACCCGGATCGATCGCGTCGAGCAGCGCCCTTCGCATTGCCAGCAAAGGTCCGCCACCGCATTCGACACGACGGACCGCCCGGCCTGTCACTGCGGCGACCTCGCCTTTCATGAACCGTGAGCGCTCCCACTCCCCCGCCTCGAGCCGCTCGATGCGACCGACCACGGCGAGGACATCGCCGCGATCATAGACATCGGGCAGCGTCAGGCGCACGCAGCCGAGCACCTGCCGTCCCTCGCCTCTTACGGCAGCCGACATCGACGCGCCCTGGGAGTTCACGCTCGCATCGGAGGTGATCTCAAACCGATAGGCGCTTGCCGTTCCCACAAGCTGCGAAGCCGCCGCATCCATGCCGCGAGCCCACACGAAGCCCGAGCCTCCGGACAGGACGAGCGCGAGGGCGACCCATGCGAGCAGACGACGAAAGCGCGCGTCACGACGCGTGCGCGAGAACAGCCACAGGGCAATGCCCGCGACAGCGACCATCCAGCACGCAGGGTGCCCTGCCGAGCCGCCGTGAGAAAACCTCGCCCAGCCAAACTCGGTTAATACCCCGGACGACACCCACGACGCAAGCGCTGCCGCCAACGACGGAGGCAGATAGGGCCGCGGCGGCAATGCATCGGACGCATCACGCGCAGATGAGCGTCGCAAGCTTCTCAAACTTCTTCTCGCCGATTCCCGAGACGCGCATCAGGTCCTCCGGGCTTGCGAAGCGGCCGTTTGCCGCGCGGTCATCCACGATCGCCTGCGCTGTCGCCGGACCGATTCCGGGCAGGGTGTCGAGCTCATCGACGTCCGCGAGGTTGATATTGACAAGCGTTGGCTCCCGCGAGCTCGACGGCTCGCCCGATCCTCCCTCAGGCTCCTGCGACGCAGCCGGCACATACACCTTCTCGCCGTCCTCGAGAACGGCAGCGCGATTGAGCGCCGAAAGGTCGGCATCGTCGGCAAGGCCTCCTGCCGCCTCGATCGCCTCGTACACGCGAGACCCCTCGGGAAGCGTGGTCACCGTCGGATTCCTCACCGCGCCCGAGACATCAACCACCACGGATGACACCTGGTCGCCGGCCACCTCCGCAGAGCTCCCGCCCGCCCCGGCATCCCCGTGCGATACCGTCCCTGTCTGCGTGTCCGCGCGCTCGATGACAATCCGCTCAGATCCACGCGCATCCATGATACCTGCCGCGCAAACCGCGCACAGCGCAATCGCCGCGACGACAGCGATGAGCGCCTTCCTTCGCATGCCATGACGCTGGAGCGCCCCGACAAGGTACTGCCACGCCGCTGCATTCCCCTCCTGCACCTGTGCCATCGTCCATCACCTCCCGCATCCATCATCACATGGGAGGCGGGCGGGCGAACGGGGTTTCCAAATTGCCGACGCGCTGTCCGACAGGGTTCCGACAGCTGGGATACCACCCGCTCTGCGATGCCGAAAAACGTCAGAATAAGAAAAGAGGGCCCCGCCGCGACCGAAACCATGCAGGATGGACGGAAGCGACGGGGCCCACAGGTCCCCTCGGATTGCGATATGTGCGCCCGCGGGCGGGCAGACCCCCGAACAGCTAGGAGCGGGGAGCCAGAGCGTCGTGGCGCTCCGCAAGGGCACGCGGCGCCCGGTAGCAGGGGCAGTCGAAATCGATGTACTCGGCCTGAGCGACCAGCTCGTCGATCATGGCGTCATGATCGAACATATCCCACGCCTCGTGCACGGCGTCAAGCTTGGCGTGCGTCTCGGGACGGCGCGGCATAAACAGCGTGCAGCAGTCGGGAGCATCCTGTGTCGAGATGTCGTAGGTCCCGATCTGCTTGGCGCGGGCGATGATCTCCTGCTTATCGGAGCCGATCAGGGGCCTAAAGACCGGCAAGCTCACGACCTCGTTCACCGCCATGATGTTCTCGAGCGTCTGGGATGCGACCTGTCCGAGCGACTCACCGGTCACGATCGCCTTGGCGCCCTCGATCGCACCGAGCCGCTCGGTGACGGCGTACATGATGCGTCGGTACATGATGACGCGAAGCGAGCTGGGGCACGCAAGCGAGATCTCGCGCTGGCAGTCGCCAAAGGGAACGACATAGACCCTGCCGACCTGAACCGCCGGCGACAGCGCGCGCACGATGTCCTGGACCAGGTACTCGCTCGTGTCGGATGTCTGAGGACGTCCGGAGAAGTGCACCGGTACCGGCACGGCGCCGCGACGCGCCAGCATCCATGTCGCCACCGGGGAATCGATGCCCGAGGACAGAAGCGTCATGACCTTGCCGGCACTCCCCTGCGGAAGGCCGCCCACGCCGCGCTCTCCGCGGGCGTAGACGTACACGCTTCCCTGGACCACGAGGACATGCACGGTCGCATCCGGATCGTGCATCTGCACCTTCTTGTCCGGATACGCTTCGCACAGCACCTCGCCGACCTGGCGATTGAGGTCGAGGGAGGTGAGCTCGTAATCCGTATTGGAGCGACGTGCGGCGACCTTGAACGAGGTGAACTCCCCCACCTCAGCCAAGGCCTGCACGGCGGCGGCGCAGTACTCGTGCGGATCGCGATTCGTGTGGAACGCGAGCGAGACGCGTGCGACGCCCGGAACGCGCGCGATGAGGCGATAGGCCTCCTCGGCCTGGCCGGCAACTGAGAACGTCACCAGGATGTGGCCCGAGATGCGCACGATGGTCGCCACGGAAAAGGCGGCTAACGCCGCCTTGAGGTTATCCATGAGGATGCGCTCGAAATGAGCCCTGTTTTTGCCTTTGAGCCCGATCTCGTGGTAATGGACCAGGCAGACACGGCTACCCATCTGAGCGATCACGCCTCCGCGACGCGGTGCTGCAGCGCCGCCTCGTAGCGATCGTGATCGTAGGAGATGTCGCCGTCGAGGATCTCGTTCATCGCCATGGAGATGGTGTCGGCTCCGGACAGCGCGATGGTGATGTCATCGACATCCTGAACAGCCAGAACGCGGCTGTGCTGGCCGCGCAGCATGCTGTTGATGTCGCACGCGCGCTTGGAAGCCAAAGAAGCGAGGAGGAAACGGTTGTTATCGGTCTTCTCCAGCAGGTCGTCGATTCGGGGTTTGATAACGGACACGTGACCTCAGTTCCTTTCGTGCTTCTGGATGACGCGCAGCAGCTCATCGGTGGCCGAATCGAGATCATCGTTCACGATGACCTCGTCATAGCGGTCGGCGAGGACCATCTCGCGCTCGGCGTTGGCCATGCGCGTGGCGACGGACTCAGCCGTCTCGGTCCCGCGACCGACGAGTCGCTGCTGCAGAACGGAAAGCGAGGGCGGTTTGATGAAGATCAGGACTGCATCGGGAAAGCGCTCCTTTACCTGGAACGCACCCTGCACATCGATCTCCAAGATGAGAGACGATCCGGCATCGAGCTTGGAGGTGACTTCGCTCACAAGCGTGCCATAGGAGTGGCCGTGCACATGCGCCCACTCGACGAACTCCCCTTCCGACACGCGACGGGAGAACTCCTCGTCGGACAGGAAGTAATAGCTCGTACCGTCGATCTCGCCCTCACGCGGCTCCCTCGTGGTAGCGGAAACCGTCAGGCCGAGATGAGGATGACGCTCGCGCACACGTGCGACGAGCGTCCCCTTTCCCGCTCCTGACGGTCCGGAAATCACAAAGAGCTTTGGTGCGATACCGCTCACTTAACGGGAGAGCTGCTCGAGGAGCTGCTCACGCTGACGGACGCCGAGGCCCTGGACGCGACGCGTGGCGGAAATGCCCAGCTCGTCCATGATCTTGGCAGCCTTGGCCTTGCCATAACCCGGGAGCGACTCGATGAGGGTGGAAACCTTCATGCGGGAAGCGATCGGGTCGTCAGAGTTGAGAACGGACTCAAGAGAGACCTCGCCCTTCTTGATCTTCTCGCGAAGCTCGGCACGGGCGTGACGGGCGGCAGCGGCCTTCTCGAGAGCGGCCTTGCGCTGCTCATCGGTGAGCTGAGGAAGCGCCATGAGTACCTCCAAATACGTTGGTTTACATACAAACTGAACCTTTGACCTCGCAGAATATGCGAGAAGCGCTTTTGCGCGCCTGAATACCTTAGTCGATGTCCCTGGAAAGTTCAAGCAAAACCGCAGGAAGACCGGACAAACGGTCATCCGCTCCATAGAACGTCCGCGATACGGACGCCCTACGGAGCGCGAAAAACCGCCGTGTTACGCGTCGCGCACGAGCTCGGCGACGATGGCGTCACACGCCGCGACCGGGTCATCTGCGCCGGTAATGGGCCTACCGACGACGATATGGCTCGCGCCGTGGGCCAGCGCCTCGGCCGGCGTGGCCACGCGGCTCTGGTCACCCAGCGCCGCGCCGGCAGGACGGACGCCGGGGGTCACCACGAGGGCATCCTCACCTAAAAGTTCACGCATGCGGGCCGCCTCGTGCGGCGAGCAGACAACACCGTCGATGCCGTTTTCACGCGCAAGGCGCGCAAGACGGTCGGCCTCGTCGGCAACCGGCAGCTCGACGCCGATGTCGGAAAGCGCCTGCTGGTCCATGCTCGTCAACACGGTGACGGCGATCACGCGAGCGCGCTCGCCACCCTCAGCCGCCTCCTCGACGCCTTCGCGCGCCGCCGCCATCATGGCACCGGCTCCCAGGCCATGGATGGTGATGAGATCGGCACCCGTCAGGGCGGCGGCACGGGCGGCACCGTGAACCTGATGGGGAATATCGTGGAGCTTCAGGTCCAGGAAGACCTTGAAGCCGCGCTCACGCAGCTCGCGCACGATCGTGGGGCCCTCGGCATAAAACAGCGTCATGCCGACTTTCAGCCACGCCGCATGGCCTGAGAGCGCATCGGCAAGCTCGAGCGCGCGGGCTCGGTCGCAATCGAGCGCGACGATCACGCGCTCGCGGGCATCGGCCTCTAGCATATGACGGCTCCCCTCAGCTCGTTGATATCGGAAACGCCCTGAGACGCCGCCCAGTCCTCGAGCTCATGCAGGATGCGCACGGATGCGGTGGGGTCGACGAAATTGGCCATGCCCACCGACACGCACGTCGCACCGGCGAGAATGAACTCGGCGGCGTCCTCGCCCGTCATCACGCCGCCCACGCCGTTGACGGGAATCTTCACGGCGTTGGCGACCTCCCAGACCATGCGCACGGCGATATGATGGCACAGCGGGCCCGACATGCCGCCCGTGGGCTTGGACAGACGGGAGCGACGCGTGTGGACGTCGATCGCCATACCGGAGATGGAGTTGATGACCGACAGGCCGTCGGCGCCCTCCGCCTCGAGCGCACGGGCGATCTCGGCGACGCGCACCGGAGCCATCTTGACGATGAGGGGCTTGTCGGTGACCTTGCGGCAAGCCCGCATGACCTCGGCGGCGCCGTCAGGCGTCGAGCCGCAGGCCGCGCCGCCGGCAGCGATGTTGGGGCAGCTCACGTTGATCTCGAAGCCAGCGGCCCACGGGCACAGCTCGCAGAACAGCTCGAGGGCGCGGACGTACTCCTCGGTGGAATGGCCCGCCACCTGGCAGATGACCTGCGTGCCCTTCTCGGTCAGCTCGGCGAGGTACGGACCCGACTCCTCGGCAAACGCCGGGACGCCGGGGTTCTGGAGGCCGACGGAGTTCATCATGCCGCCGGGGATCTCGCACATGCGCGGCGCGGGGTTGCCGGGCCACGGCTCGGCCGCACAGCCCTTCGTGGTGATCGCGCCGAGCTCGCTCACGTCGATGAACGGCTCGAACTGCCAGCCCTGTCCGAAGGTGCCCGCAGCCGTGTTGATAGGATTCTTCATCTTGATGCCGCCGAAGTCGACGGCCATGCTCACCTGGCTCACCAGACCACCACCTTGCTCGCATCGAATACCGGGCCGCACATGCAGGCGCCCTTCATGCCCTCGGTCGTCTCGACATTGCAGGTGCTGCACGCACCGAAGCCGCAGCTCATCATGCGCTCGAGAGAAGCCTCGCAATAGACCTCGGCCTCCCCTGCCGCCTGGGCGACTTTTTGCATCATGACACCCGGGCCGCAGGTCGCGACGTAGTCGTAGGACACAGTACCCAGTGCGTCGACGGCAAGATCGGTCACAAAGCCGTGGTGGCCCTGCGTGCCGTCATCGGTCGCCACGGCGACGGAAGCGGCGCCGAGCGCCTCGAAGCTCGATACGCCCACGCAGGTGGACGCCGTCTTGGCGCCGATGCAGACGTCGAAGGCGATGCCGTCGTGTGCAAGCTGCTCAGCCAGCGGCACGAGCGGGGGCACGCCGATGCCGCCGCCCACGAGCAGGACGCGAGAGCAATCGGCGGGAACGGACCACCCGTGTCCACCGGGACCGAGCACCGTGGAGGTGTCGCCGGGAAGCATGCGCGAAAGTCGCTCGGTTCCCTCGCCCACCACCGCGTACCACACCTCGACCGTACCGGCCTCGGCATCCGCGCGGGCATAGGACAGCGGGATGCGCAGAAGCGACTGCGCATTTCCGGGAACCTCGAAATTCATGAACTGACCGGGCTTGATGGCAGCAGCGAGCGCAGGCGCCTCGATGACGAGCGAGAAGATGCCGTCGGCGATCTTGTCGTTCGAGACGATCCTAAACTCGTGCAGCCGCGCTGAAGATGGCTGGGGCATACGCGTCTCCTCTCGATAGTGCGACGGAGGCGTCGCGTCGATGCGCTGTGCCGTGTCGGCGGCACGATGCGGCGACACGCCTCCCTTATGACGCCCAAGCGGGCACCGCCGGATTCCCAGCCGTGCCCGCTTTGGATTATCTCACGTATATGACGTGCAAGCGCTCGAAACGCTAGCAGACGACGCCGTCACGCATCGTCGCCACACCGCCGACGAACACGTCGGTGGCGCGACCGGTGAGCTCGGCTCCCTTGAAGCCGGAGTTCTTGGCGGCGGACTCGAAGTCGTCCTCGCACACGGTCCACGTCGCATCCGCGTCGAACACGGTGATGTCGGCAAGCGAGCCGGCGGCGATGCTCACCTGGTCCACGCCGAGGATGCGGCGCGGCGCGATGGACATCAGCTCGACCAGGCGCGCGTAGTCGATCTTGCCGGTCTTCACGAGATTGGTGATCACGAGCGCGAGCGAGGTCTCGAGACCGATCATGCCGAAGGGCGCAAGCTCGAACTCGCGGGACTTCTCCCAGTCCGCGTGCGGCGCGTGGTCGGTCACGATGGCGTCGACCGTACCGTCGACCACCGCGGCGATGACGGCGGCGGCATCATCGGCGGTGCGCAGCGGCGGGTTGACCTTGAGGCTGGTGTCGTAGGTCCCCGTGATGGCTTCCTCCGTGAGGAACATGTGATGCGGCGTCGCCTCGCAGGTGACCGGCAGGCCCTCGGCCTTGGCGGCGCGCACGAGCTCGATGCCGTGAGCGGTGGAGATGTGCTGGATGTGCAGCTTGGCGCCCGTCAGCTTGGCGATGGCGATATCGCGGGCGATCTGGATCTCCTCGCCCTCGGCGGGCCAGCCCAGAAGACCCAGGCGCGTGGAGGCGACGCCCTCGTTGACCTGACCGTCGCCGACCAGATCCTCGTCCTGGCAGTGGCTCATGAAGACCTTGCCGAACATCTTGCCGTAATCCATGGCGCGGCGAAGCATGCCGGCACCCTGGACGCCGCGACCGTCATCGGTGAAGGCGACGCACCCGTGGGCGACCATGTCGCCCATCTCGGAGATAATCTCGCCCTTGAGACCCTTGGTCATAGCGCCGGACGGATACACGCGGCAGTGACCCTTGGCGGCGGCGACCGACTTGACGTACTCGATCGTCACGCCGTTGTCCGTCACCGGGTCGGTGTTGGGCATCGAGCACACGCCGGTGAAACCGCCGTGAGCCGCGGCGCGGGTGCCGCTCTCGATGTCCTCCTTGTGCTCGTAGCCGGGCTCGCGAAGATGCACGTGCATATCGACGAGACCGGGAACGAGGTACTTGCCGGTAAGGTCGATGACCTCGGCACCGTCGCAGCTGAGGCCCTCGCCGACCTCGGCGATTCGGTCGCCGTCGACAAGGACGTCGAGAATGCCGTCAAGCTCGACGGACGGATCGACGACGTGGGCGTTCTTAAGAAGCAAGGCCATTATCGGCACCTCCAAGCAGCAGATACAGGGCGGCCATGCGCACGCAGATGCCGGCGTAGACCTGGTCGAGGATGACCGAGCGCTCGGGGTGGTCGGCCATGTAGGAATCGAACTCCACGCCGCGGTTGATGGGACCGGGGTGGCAGATGATCGCGTCCGGCTTCATGAGGCGCTCGCGCTTCTTGGTCAGGCCGAACAGCTGGTGGTACTCGCGCAGGCTCGGGAAGGGAGCACCCTCCAGACGCTCGCGCTGGATGCGCAGCATGTAGACGACATCGAGCTCGGGCAGGACGTCGTCGAGGCAGTAGCTCACGTGATCGGCGCCGAGCACCTCGGGCGCCGCGGGGATGAGCGTGCCGGGGGCGACGATGGTGACCTCGGCGCCCATGATCTTGAGCGCGGGGATGAGCGAGCCGCACACGCGCGAGTGGGCGATGTCGCCCACGATGCCGACCTTCAGGCCGTCGAAGCTGCCCTTGCGCTCCCAGATGGAGTACAGGTCCAGCAGGGCCTGGGTGGGATGGCCGTGCTTGCCGTCGCCGGCGTCGATGACCGACACGGGCGAGGACTGGGTGATGATGTAAGGGGCGCCGGCATGCTTGTCACGCACGACGATCATGTCGATCTTATAGGAGTTGAGCGTCATGACCGTGTCGATGAGGCTCTCGCCCTTGACCGTGGAAGTCGAAGAGCCGCCGAAGTTGAGCGTATCGGCGGACAGGCGCTTCTCGGCGAGCTCGAACGAGGAGCGGGTACGGGTGGACGGCTCGTTGAACATGTTGACGATCGTCTTGCCCTTGAGCGTGGGAACCTTCTTGATGGCACGCTCGTTCACCTGCGAGAACGCCTTGGCGGTCTCGAGGATCGTCATAAGATCGGTATCGGAGTACTCCGTGATATCGATCAGGTGCTTATGGTTGAAAGCCATGACCGCTACTCACCTCCCAGCGGCGCCGAGCCCACATGGGAGCCGGGCGCGATGTCGAAGATCTCGACGGACGTGCGGCCGTCGACTTCCTTCAGATACAGACGGACGTTCTCCTCGTGGGAGGACGGCACGTTCTTGCCGACGAAATCGGGGCAGATGGGCAGCTCGCGATGGCCGCGGTCGACGAGGACCGCAAGCTCGATGCGGGCAGGACGGCCCAGATCCATGACGGCGTCAAGAGCGCAGCGGATCGTACGACCGGTGTAGAGGATGTCATCGACCAGCACGATGCGCTTGCCATCGACATCGAAGGGGATATCGGTGGCGTGAACCTCCGGGGAGAAGGTCTGGAAGTCATCGCGATAGAAGCTGATGTCCAGTCGACCCAGGGGGACGTCCACCCCCTCGATCTCCTTGATGCGGTCCACGAGCTCCTGGGCCAGCAGGTCGCCACGCGTCACGATGCCGACGATGGCGAGATTGTCGCAGCCCTCGTTGCGCTCGAGGATCTCGTGCGCGATACGCGTCATCGCGCGCGAGACCGCAGCCTCGTCCATGATGACTGCCTTGGGTGAAGACGTGCTCATCAATCTCCTTCCCTTGTTGCCGTGCGCCCCGTCCAGGACGGCGCGCAATAAAAATAGATGCCCCTACCGCGCGCGGCGAGACATCCACAGGAAAGAGCTGAAGGTCAGCGATATGTTGTTCCTTGCGGTATCTCGTACGCGCTTAAAGGTCGATTACAGTCTAGATACCACAAGAAAGCTGTCAAGTGGGGATTTAGGGTCCATAAGGAGCACAAAAGGCCTTAAAAACGGGTGAAATGCCGCGTTAGGGACGCATTTGGGACACGCGGTAGAACGTGCATAAAACCGTCGACGGCCCCCTTTTCGCTGCAGACGGTTTTGCATAATCGCGATATGCCCTGCCGCCCGAAGGCGGCAGGGCATATCGGATGCACAGGCTCGGATTCCGCCTTCTTTCAGGCGTCGCACACCGAAAAAGAGCCTACAGGTCAAGCCAGGTCTGGGACTCGGTGAGCTCCTGGGTGAAAATACGGCTCTGGTTGGCCTCGTCGGTCGCCTCGTGGTACTTGAACACCGCGCGGCCATCGTCGGCAAAGCCGATCATCTGAATCTTGCCGCTCGTGTGGCCCATGATGAAGCGGAAGCTCTTCGCCATACCGCTCATCGTGGCTTTCGCCTCATCGACCATGCGGATGGCATCGGCGAGCGGGACCTGGAAGTCGTCCTCGAACACGGCGCACGGACGGCACTGATAGAGGTAGTACGGCTCGACACCGATGGAAACCAAACCGTTCATGAGCGCGGCAAGGGTCTTCGCGTCGTCGTTTACGCCGTGCAGCAGCACCGCCTCGTTGCGCACCGTGCACCCGGCCTCGCGCAGCAGGCGAATGGCGGCAGCGGCCTCATCGGTCAGTTCGCGCGGATGGTCGAACTGCGTCACGATGACGATCGCCTTTGCCTTGGCGTAGCGCGCAAGCATGGAGAGCAGCTCCGGATCGTTGCTGATGCGCTGGGGGAACGTGGCGGGCGTGCTCGTGGTGAATCGGATGTACCCGATGGTCGGCAAGAACGCGAACGCCTTGAGGTACTGGCCCAAAAGCTCGTTGGAGTTCAAGAACGCGTCGCCGCCGCCGATCGAGATGTTGTCGATCTCGGGACGTTCGGAGATGTACTCCGCGAGCTTGGGGATGCGCAGCGTCACCTCATCCGGGTCGAGCTTCGAGAAATCCCGACGATAGCAGTTGCGGCTGTAGGCGAGCGTCTGGTTGTTGGACACGATCAGCACCGACTGCAGGTATTTATGCTGGCCGCCCTGAATCTCGGAATCCGCGCCGCGCGCGTCCTTCTTCTCGGGCGGAAGCGCCGACACCTTCGGGATGCACATGCGCCGGATGGGGTCATCCGCATCGAGTCGGTTCATGAGGCGAAGGTAGTACGGGGTTACCAGGATCGGATAGTGCTCCTCGAAGGGGGCAAGCGCCTCGACCTCCTCGTCGGACAGACCGAGCGGCTCCTTCAGATCCGCCACGCTCCGGTAGCTTTCTTCCAACAGCTGTTGCCAACGCTTCATCGCGACCTCGCTTCTACGTGCCCGCGACCACGGAGCCGGACCTCCCTCGCGCGGGCGAAAGCATTGCGAACGGCGAGCACCTAGGTGCCGGGAGCCTATCGGGTATGAATGCCGCCCGACCTCACAGGTGCAAACGCCTTCCGGTATTCTCATATTGATACCAGTTTTTTCCGACCTCCCCACCGACCTGCCGATATGCGGTTGGTTTTACCTCGCCACTGGAGCGCGAAGCGCGCCACGCATCAATCGAGCCAGCACTGATCGGGCGCCACGTCGCGAATGAACAGGCGCGCGTTGTCGGCTGGATCCTTTGCCTGGTGGTACTTGAAGGCGAGCTTGCCCTCCCCCGCCGGGCCCAAGATCTCTATCTTGCCGGTCGGATGGCTCATCGCATAGCGGAACGCCTTGGCGATGCCGCTCATGCTCGCCTTCGCTTCGTCGACGATGGCGACGCCGCGCGCAAGGGGCACCTGGAACTGGTTCTTGACGCCCTCGACCGGACGGCACTGGAACACGTAGTACGGCATGACGCCGATGGAAACCAGCGCATTCAGAAGCGCAGCCAGCACCTCGGGGTCGTCGTTTACGCCGCGCAGCAAGACGGTCTGGTTGCGCACGACGCACCCGGCGCGCTGCAGCTCGCGCACCGCCTGCCGCGACTGGTCGGTGAGCTCGCGCGGATGGTTGAAATGGGTGACGACGATGATCTGCTTGCGCTCGCCGTACCGTGCGAGCAGATCGGTGAGCTCGCCGTCGTCTTCGAGGATGCGCTGCGGAAACGTGACCGGAGTCCTCGTCCCGAAGCGTATGAAGCGGATGTGCGGGATGGAGGTGAACGTCTCCAGATACTCCCCGATCACCTCATTGCTGTTGAGGAAGGCGTCCCCGCCCGAGATGAGCACGTTGTCGATCTCGGGATGTGCCGATACGTACGCGGCCATCTCGGGAAGATGGGCGGCGACTTCAGCGGACGACAGGCCGACCAGGCGCTTGCGGAAGCAGTGCCGACAGTACATCGCGCACTGGTTCGTCGACAGAATCATGACGGTCTGCCGATACTTATGCTGCATGCCCTGCACCACCGTGTTGTCGTGCTCGCCGCTCGTGTCGGGGCTGCCGCCCAGCGAGAACTCCATGGCGTCGGGCACGCACATCTTGCGGATAGGGTCATGACGGTCTTCGGGATCGATCAGGTCGAGGTAATAGGCGGGAATGCACACCGGGTAGGAGCGCTCGATGGCCTGAAGCGCCTCGACCTCATCATCGCTCAGATGCAAGCGATCCTTCAGATCCGCGACGTCCCGTACGCAACCATCCAACAGCTCCTGCCAACGCTTCATACCTACCCCTCTCGTCTTGCCCTGCCTGTTGCCCCGAAAGACGGCCGCGCAGCCAAACCGCGACGCGACCCTCCGCGCCCAGACGGTCGAATGCGACCAGGCGGCCAGAGCGAACATTGCTATGCTTATTCCACAAGACCGGCGTCGCAATACGCAGGTTTACGTAAACCCACAATCCGGGCGGGTCGCCCTCCGATGTGGGCTGCAAGGCGCGCATGCTCGCCGGAGAAAGATTTTTTCAATTTACCCCTTGCGGGCTTCGTCGAATTGCGTATACTAATCTTCGTTGCGCAAGAGCAACCGAGACATTCCTCGATAGCTCAATGGTAGAGCCCGCGGCTGTTAACCGCGTTGTTGTAGGTTCGAGTCCTACTCGAGGAGCCAGAATTTTTTCACCCCGCCACCAGCGGGGTTTTTTCTTATCTCACGAACGCGCACAGCTAAGAAACCGCCCTCGGACCGTACGTCACATCGACGGTCCGAGGGCGGCTTGCACACTCAGCGATATGTCGAAAAAGCCCTAGCTCTCGATGTAGTCCTTGAGCTTGCTCGAACGGCTCGGATGGCGAAGCTTGGCCAGGGTCTTGGATTCGATCTGGCGGATGCGCTCGCGCGTCACGCCAAACTCACGCCCGACCTCCTCAAGCGTACGCGGGTGGCCGTCGACCAGGCCGAAGCGAAGCTCGATGACCTTGCGCTCGCGGTCGGCGAGCGAATCGAGGACCTGGGCGAGCTGCTCCTGCAGCATCGAGAAGCTCGCGGCATCGGGCGGAACCTCCGCCTGGGAGTCCTCGATGAAGTCGCCAAGCTGGGAGTCCTCCTCCTCGCCGATCGGCGTCTCGAGCGATACGGGCTCCTGCGAGATCTTCTGGATCTCGCGCACGCGGTCGGCGCTCATGTCCATCTCGGCACCGATCTCCTCGGGAGTCGGGTCGCGACCGAGATCCTGCAGCAGCTGGCGCTGGACGCGGACGAGCTTGTTGATGGTCTCCACCATATGGACCGGGATACGGATCGTGCGCGCCTGGTCGGCGATCGCGCGCGTGATTGCCTGGCGAATCCACCAGGTGGCGTACGTGGAGAACTTGAAGCCCTTCTCGTAATCGAACTTCTCGACGGCGCGGATGAGGCCCAGGTTGCCCTCCTGGATGAGGTCAAGGAACAGCATGCCGCGACCGACGTAGCGCTTGGCAATCGAGACGACGAGACGCAGGTTTGCGGAGATGAGCGCCTGCTTGGCCTCAAGGCCCACCTGCTCGACACGGGACAGGCGGCGCTTCTCGGCGCGCGTGAGCTCGAGCTCGCCCGCCTCGGCGGCCTCCAGCTTGTTGCCGGCGTCAAGGCCCGCCTCGATCTTCATCGCGAGGTCGACCTCGTCGGCGGCGGTCAGCAGGTCGACCTTGCCAATCTCCTTCAGATACATACGCACCGGGTCGCCGGTGAGCATGACGGTCGAGGCGTCGATGCCGCGCGCGCGGGAACGCGAACGGGACGTGCGAACTCGGGACTTCTTGCGCGTCTTGGCGGCCGCCATCTCGGCGTCGGCGTTCTTGGCGACCTTGATATCGTGATCCTCGATGCTCTCGTCATCCAGATCGTCGTCGAGCACGTCATCGGAGGTATCGACACCCAAGGTGTCGTCATCCTCAGCGGCAGAGACGATATCCACGCCGCGCTCGCGCAGGCTGCGGTAGACGGCGTTCAGCTGCGCATCCGATACGTCTACGTCCTTGAGGGCAACCTGGATGTCGTCCTCGGTGACGGTTCCGGTGCTCGAGCCCTGGTCCAAGAGCTTTTCGATATAGGAATCAAGTTCGGTACCCATGCTATCGGTCTTCTTAGGCACAGATTCTCCCTTCTTGACACACAGGACACATTACTTTAGCACACACTTCTATACCCGCATATCTCAAATCGCAATCCTGTCAAGCTTTTTCCCACAGACGGCGCAATTCGACGGGAGTCGAGGACCTATCCCTCCTCAAGCGTGCGGAACGGGTCGGCGACCCCTTCCACCGCGCGCGCGAGCTCTCGGGCACGAGCGGCGTCGCGTGTCGCCTGGATGGTCATCTCGCGCCGTGCGGTGGCGTCAAGGGCGCGATCCGTCCGAAGCTTCGCCTGGGTCGCGCGCATGCGGCGACGAAGGGTGTACAGCTCGAGCGTATCGAGCAAAAACCCGATATTGGTCTCGGTCGGGTGCTTGCTCGTCGCATCGATCGTCCCGGCGCTCACGAGTTGCGGGGCCTCCGGGCACACCGCCCTCACGGCGCCCATGACATCGGCGACCTCGGAGCCCTCCGGCGTCGCGAGCACCGCCCATGCGATGGCCTCGTGCCGCGGATCGACCCAATCGATGGAGCAGATGCGCTCGGCGAAGGGTCTGAAGCTATCGGGATAGGACGTCAGCAGGCACAACAGCTCCCGCTCGCAGGAAAGAGATCGGCGCTCGAGATCGGTCAGCTGCACAGGGGCGGAAGCGGGCAGCGCATGCTCGTCGGGCGCATCGAGCGGGACGTAGTCGTAGGGCTCCTCGTCAAACGGCTCGGCAACCGGCACCTCGGGCGCGGCGGGCGTCGCCGTCCGCACGTCGGCCTGCGCCTGCTCGCGCCTGCGCTCGCGCTCCCGCGTCTGGTCCTGCTTGCGCGCGACGTCGCGAAAGACGCGCTGCGCCGCCGAGCGAACCATCTCGACGTCCACGCCGAGACGGTCGGCGATCTGCATGTAATACGAATCGATCATGTAGCTCGAGCGCAAGGGGAAGATCAACTCGCAGGCATCCTCGAGGGCGCGGGCGCGGCCGCTGGGCGTCGATACGTCGCTGCGCTCCCCGAGCTTGCCGAACACGAAGTCGAGCAGCGGCTCGGCAGCGGCGAGAAGCTCCTTGAGCCGGTCTCCCCCCTGCTCGTGGATGAAGTCGTTGGGGTCGAGGTCGTCGGGCAGGATCACGCACCGCAGGTCGACCGAGCCGGTCTCGACGAACTGGATCGCGCGCTCGGCGGCCTTCTGCCCGGCGACATCGCCGTCAAACAGGTACACGATGCGCTTCGCGAAACGCGCGAGCGTCTTGACATGATGCTCAGTCAAAGCGGTACCAAGCGTCGCGACGACGTTTTTGATGCCCGCCTCCCAGCAGGCGATCGCATCGGTGTACCCTTCGACGACCACCGCCTCGTTCGCGGCGACGATATGCTCTTTGGCCCAGTTGAACCCGTAGAGGTTGCGCTTCTTGTGAAAGACGCTCGTCTCGGCGGTGTTGAGGTATTTGGGTTGCCCGTCGCCCATGATGCGCCCGCCGAACGCGATGCAGCGCCCCTGTTCGTCGAAGATGGGAAACATGACGCGCTCGTAGAAGCGATCGGACAGGCCGCCGCGCTCGCGCCGCACCGCGACGTTGGCGTCGACCATCTCGCGCGGCGTGAAGCCGGCGGCGGAGAGATGGGCGACGAGCGAGCCGCGACCCGGCGCGTAGCCAAGACGATAGCGCTGGCAGACCTGGGCGTTCAGACCGCGCTCGGCGCAGTACGCACGGCCCCGCCCGTCTTTACCGCGCATGAGCATCGTGTGGTAGAAGTCGCACGCGCTTTCGCAGACGTCGATGATGCGCGAGCGCTTCGTGCCCCGGCGGGCAGTGGGAGCGTCATCGGCGATCTCGATACCAGCACGGTCGGCTAGATAGCGAATGGATTCGGGAAACGACAGGTTCTCCCGCTTCATGACGTAGGTGAAGGCGTCGCCGCCCTCGCCGCAGCCGAAGCAGTGCCACACCTGCGTGGAAGGAATCACATGAAACGACGGGGTCTTCTCGCCGTGAAACGGGCAGCAGCCCCAGAACTCCTGGCCGCGGGGCCGAAGCTCCACAGTCTCCTGGACGAGCTGAACCAAATCGGTCGCCGCGCGGACGCGGTCTTTGTCCTCATCGGAGATCACGTATATCAACTCCCCTCTCGCCAAATTCATCGCGAATGGTCGCTATGTTCGCGAGCACGGTGGAAATGAGCTCGTCGGTGCTCGCAAAGACGCGCGACGGCCGCAGGAAACGGTCGAACGCAAGCGAGATGGCATGCCCGCGCACGTCGCCGTGAAATCCGATCAGGTTCGCCTCCAGATGCGCAGACCCGGGCTCGGCGGCATACGTGGGCGGAAGGCCGGCGTTGACCGCAGCGGGCCACACGGTGCCGTCGATGAGGGCGAGACCGGCGTACACCCCGTCTTTGGGAACCAGCACGCCCGCAGGCACCTCGATGTTTGCCGTCGGGAAGCCCATCTGGGTCCCCTGACCGCGGCCGGAGGCGATATGGCCTCGCACGGCATAGCGCCTGCCCAAGGCGCGCGCTGCGTCCCGGACGGCGCCCGCCTCGAACATGCTCCTGATGCGCGTGGCGCTCACCGGGGCGCCGTCGAGGTCGACCAGATCGTAGCCGAAGACATCGATACCGCGAGCAGCACCCCACGTACGCATGACATCGACCGTGGCGGCACCGCCCCTGCCGAGCCTGAAATCGCTGCCGACATGAACCGCCCGCACGCTCATCCAGGAGGCGAGCACGCCCTCGAAGAACCCGATGTGATCGAGGGCGGCGAGCTCGCGTGTAAACGGGATGACGAGCACGGCATCGACGCCGCTCGACGCAAGGGCGCTCAGGCGGTCGGCCGCATCCATCAACTTGGGAGCGGGGCCCGGGCCCACGACGCAGTCAGGGTCGGGATCGAAGGTCACCACCACGGCGGCGATGCCCCGCTGCCGCCCATCGGCGACCACGCGCCGGATGAGCTCCTGATGTCCGATGTGATAGCCATCGAACGCCCCGATAGCGACCGCGGCCTCTCGCACGTCAAGTCCATCAGGCGGGCACGCCTCAGCGCGAACGACGGGCGCAGCACCGTCGAAGAGGCAGAAATCGCGTCGAAGCTCCTCGATCGAAGGCATCATGAGCGCACCCCGCCTATCCCCTGCGGGAAGACGTCGGTCATGACGAGCCGATGGCCCTCGAGCCGAGCGAGGGCGCGAAGCTGCCCGTCGCACGTGAGCGACACGGAGCCGCCTGCCTCGACCGCCTTCTCGGCACCCTGCATAAGGTCGGCCGAAAGGGCGCGGCCGCACAGAATATCGTCAAGGCAGCGCTCGGGGACCTCGATGGCAGGAAGGCCGAGCACGCCGATCGGATCGAGCATCTCATCAGGGCCAAGGGACGGCGAGAGCGCATCGAGCGACACGCAGCCGGAAAGGGTCACGGTTCCCGAGGCGGTCCGACGCAGCGACGAGATATGCGCCGCGCTGCCGGAGGCACGCCCGATATCGCGCGCGAGAGCGCGGATATAGGTGCCCTTGCTCACCGTGAACGCAACGGTCCAGACAGGCGCCCCGTCGATTTCCGACACGGCGATGAGGTCAGCGGCGAAAACATGGACGGGCCGCGCGGGAAGCTCGACCTCCTCGCCGGCACGGGCGCGGCGATACGAGCGCACGCCGTCGACGGAGATCGCGCTGAACGCGGGCGGGACCTGCATCTGGTCGCCGAGCATCGACGTCAGCAGCGCGGTGGCAGCGGCCGCGTCGCGCACGGCATCGCCAGCGGGGGCCGTGCGCACGACCTCGCCCTCCGCGTCATCGGTGTTGGTCTCGGCGCCGAACGCGATGTCGGCGATATAGCTTTTCGTATCCTGGGTGATTCGGCCGAGCAGGCGCGTCGCCTGACCGATGCCGACCACCATGACGCCGGACGCGAGCGGATCGAGCGTTCCCGCGTGCCCGACCCGGCGCTCCCCCACCGCGCGACGCACGCGGGCGACGACGTCATGGGACGTGCAGCCGACGGGCTTATCCACCGCGATAAGGCAGTTGAGTTGCGAAGGTTTACGACGGGCCATACGCCTCCCGTTACTACAGTTCGATATGCAGATCGTCGGAGCTCTCGCCTACCAGCTCGCAGAGCATGGGCAAGGCGTCGGCAAGGGTCTCGACGATACTCCCCTCGTAGGTGAATCCCGCGGCCGCCGCGTGACCGCCACCGCCGAAGCGCGCCGCCACGCCCGAAACGTCAAGATTGCATTTGGAGCGAAGGTTGCCGCGAACGCGATGGCAGCACTCGGTCTCCTTGACGAACAGGCAGACCTCGACACCCACGACGGACCGGACGACGTCGACCAGGCCGTCGCACTCGTCGGACGTCACGCCATGCTCGATGAGGTCGGAGGCGTACGCGTAGCTGTAGGCGACGCGGCCGCCGGCGACGGTTCGGATGCGACCCATGACGAGCGATTCGAGCTTGAGGTACCCCAGCCGTTGGCTCTGATAGACCTCGAGCGCGATGCGCGCGGGCTCCGCGCCCGCATCGACGAGGCGCGCTGCGCAGGCAAACGCCGCGGCGTCGGCATTCTGGTACTGGAAGCGTCCGGTGTCGGTCACCAGCCCGCACAGAAGGCAGGTCGCAACCGGGCCATCGAGTGGAATCTCCGCCCAGCGCAAGAACTCCTCGACGAGCACGGCGGTCGCCGCGGCGGACACCCGCCTGACGGACACCGATGCGAACTCCTCGCGCGCGGGATGATGGTCAAAGCAGACGACCGTGCGCGCGCGGTCGAGCACGGCGGCGGCATCGGCCAGACGCTCGCGTACCGGGCAATCGACCGAGATGAACAGATCGGGGTCGACATCGCACGAAGCGGCGGGTACGAACAGGTCCGCACCCTTCATGAAGCGATAGATCCGGGGAACGGGGCCGTTGTCGGCAAGCAGGAAATAGAACCGCTTGTCGGCGAAGCGCTCCTTGAGCGCCAGCCCCAGCCCGAGAACCGACCCGAGCGCGTCGCCGTCGGGCGACGTGTGGCCCGAGATGGCGATGGAGCGCGCACCCTCGATGAGCTCGAGGATGCGCGCGTAGTCACGCTGCAGCTCGGGGGCGATTGACCCACAGCAGCTACTCATACCTACCTATGCCTCCTGGTCGGACTCCTGGATGGGATAGCCCTCCTCGTCCTTGGGCACCGCCATGGTCTCCGGGACGTTCTCGAGGGCTCGCGCGATGGTCTCGGCGGCGTCCGTCGAGCGATCGATCCTGAAATCGAGCTCGGGCACCTGCCTCCAGTCGAGCGAGCGCGCAAGCAGGCTCCTGATCCTTCCCCGCGCGCTTTCGAGCGCCTCGAGGACCTCGCCGTAGCGGTCGGCCTCGCACGAGACGAACACGCGGGCGTAGGCGCGGTCGACGCTGACCTCGACTCCGGTCAGGGTGACGAGGTCGAGCCTCGGATCGGACACCTCGAACAAGAGGATATAGCCGAGCTTCTCGCGCAGCTGCTCGCCAAGGCGGCGCGTCGCAGCGGTCTGCTTCATGCGGCCACCCCCTACTCGGTACGAGCGACCTCGACGACCTTGTACGCCTCGAGGATGTCGCCCACCTTGATGTCCTGGAACTTCTCGATGCCCAGACCGCACTCGTAGCCGGACTTGACGCTCTTGACGTCATCCTTGAAGCGACGCATCGAGGCGAACGTGCCGTCGAAGACGACGACGCCGTCGCGGACGACGCGCACGCGGTCGTTGCGCTCGATCTCGCCCTCGGTGACCATGCAGCCGGCGATGAGGCCGACCTTCGGCACGCGGAAGGTCTCGCGGACCTCGGCCTCGCCGGTGCGGACCTCCTCCTCGGTGGGCTTGAGCAGGCCGACGCGGGCGGCGTCGATGTCCTCGATGGCCTTGTAGATGATGGAGTACGTCTTGATCTGCACGTTCTCCTTCTCGGCGAGGTCGCGGGCCTTGCCCTGCGGACGCACGCCGAAGCCGATGATGATGGCGTTGGATGCAGCCGCGAGCACGACGTCGGTCTCGCTGATGGCGCCGACGGCGGAGTGGATGATGTTGATGCGCACCTCGGACTGGTCCATCTTGCCCAGCGCATCGGCCAGCGCCTCGATGGAGCCCTGGACGTCGGCCTTGACGACGAGGTTGAGCTCGGCGAGCTCGTTTTCGCTCATCTCGGAGAACAGCGTCTCGAGCGTGACGTGCTTCACCTTGTTCTGCTCCTCGATGCGCGCCTTGAGCGAACGCTGCTCGGCGAGGTCGCGCGCGTCGCGCTCGTCCTCGAAGACGCGGAACTCGTCGCCGGCGGCGGGCACGGAGTTCAGGCCCAAGATCTCGACGGCGTCGCTCGGACGCGCCTCCTTGACCGGGTTGCCGTGCTGGTCGAGCATCGCGCGCACGCGGCCGTAGGCAAGACCGGCGACCAGCGAGTCACCCACGTGCAGGGTGCCGCGGTTCACCAGGACCGTCGCGACCGGACCGCGGCCGCGGTCGAGCTTGGCCTCGATGATGTAGCCGGAGGCGAAGGTGTCGGGGTTGGCCTTGAGCTCGAGGACGTCAGCCTGCAGCAGGATGGTCTCGAGCAGGTCGTCGATACCGGTCTTCTGGCGCGCCGAGACGTTCACGAACATGTTCTGGCCGCCCCACTCCTCCGGGATGACGCCGTACTCGACGAGCTCCTGGCGGACGCGGTCGGGATTCGCATCGGGCTTGTCGCACTTGTTGACCGCGACGACGATGGGTACGCCGGCGGCCTTGGAGTGGTTGATCGCCTCGACGGTCTGCGGCATGACGCCGTCATCGGCAGCGACCACGAGCACGACGACGTCGGTGATCTTGGCGCCGCGGGCACGCATGGCCGTGAACGCCTCGTGGCCCGGGGTGTCGACGAAGGTGATCTGACGGCCGTTGATCATGACCTGGGATGCACCGATGTGCTGGGTGATGCCGCCCGCCTCGTGCGTCGCGACACCGGTATGACGGATGGCGTCGAGCAGGCTCGTCTTGCCGTGGTCGACGTGGCCCATGACCGTGACCACCGGCGGACGCGGCTTCAAGTCGGCGGGATCGTCGTAGAAGCTGAAGGAGTTCTCCTCCTCCGGCGTGATGATCTTGATCTGGCGGCCCAGGTCGTCGGCAACGAGCTCAACGAGGTCGTCGGACATGGACTGCGTCATGGTCAGCGGCGTGCCGAGCAGGAACAGGCGCTTGATGATGTCGTTGGCCGACACGTCGAGCGCCTCGGCGAGCTCGGCGACGGTCACGCCCTGGGAGACGCGGACCGCATCGAGGTCCTCGGGGTTCACGCCCTGGGCGAGCGCCTCCTCGATCTTCTTCTCCTCGCGCAGCTGCGCAGCCTCGCGCTCGCGCTTCTCCTTGCGCTTGCGACGGCGGCCGGTCGACTCGCGGCTGGCCTCCTCGACGGCGGCGCGGGCCTCCTCGAATGCGGCGCGGTGCGCAGGGAGATCGCCCTCGACCACCTGGGCCTCCCCCGCCGGGTCCATCGAGGGCGGCAGCGTGAGATGGTCCGTGCAGACAAGCAGGGAGCAGCCGACCGCCTCCGCGGCCCGCGCGTTCTCCTCGAACGTACCCGTGCCGTCCGAGAAGCACGTGTGCGTGTGGCAGTCGACCACCTTCATGCGTTCCCCTTCTTCGAGAAGGGCCGCCGGGCAAGAAGCCCGACGGCCCGAATGATACGAAGGGACTGTCCCTTCGTATCCTACAGGTCCTGGAGCGCGTAGACGTCGAGGGAGCCCTGGCGCAGCGCAGCGATGGCCTGCACCAGCGCCACGGCGCCGGACATGGTGGTGGCCATGTCGATGCCGCGGCTCACGGCCTCGCCGCGCATCTTGGTGCCGTCGCCGCGGGAGCTGTGGCCCTTCGGCGTGTTGATGAGGAAGGAGATCTTCCCCTCCGCCATGAGGTCGAGAATATTGGGCGAGCCCTCGGAGATGGGCTTCACGACCTCGCACGGGATGCCCGCGGCGCGCAGCGTCTTGGCGGTTCCGCG
>CASEEY010000009.1 GCA_949287055.1 uncultured Collinsella sp. | reverse complement strand
CGGCGAGGCGGTCGCGCAGCTCGGCGGCGCCGATGCGATCGGCCTGCGCAGGCCTGATGCCCGCCACGATGGCGTTCATGAGGCCGGCATCGGCTACGCGGCGCAGGTCGGGAAGGTCGGGTGTGGCGTCCTTCTTGACAAGGTAGGGCGAGATGCCCGTGCGCTGGGAGATGCGAAACGGCGTGTGGCCGGCGTACAGCTCGAACAGCACGCTGCACAGGGCGTAGATATCGATGGAGGGCGAGGCGCGCAGCTCGTCGAGGCCGGGGATGTCGTGCGTGAGCATCTCGGGAGCGGCGTATTCGGGCGTGCCGTTGCGCCAGACGTCGGTAACCATGGTGAAGGTGCTTCCGCCGCCCGGATCAACCAGGCGCGAGCTGCCGAAATCGATGAGACAGACGTCGAAGGCGCCGCTCGCCGCCTGCTGCTCGATGCTGAGCTCGCGGGTGCGGAGCATGATGTTGTTGGGCGAGATGTCGCGGTGCACGAGCCGCTGGTCAAGATGCTCGACGACGGACAGCACGTCGAGTACGGCGATGCCGAGCGCGGCGACCGTGTGTGCGGGGACGCGAGGTCCGTGCGGTCCCTGTTCGGTCTCGAGCGCGTGGCGCACGGACCTGAGCGTCTTGCCCTCGACCCATTCCATGAGGATGGCGGGCGAGCCGTCGATCGTGCCGTATCCGTACAGGCCGGGGAAGCCCTTGAGGTGGGACAGGACGAGCTGGTTGCGGTACTCCTCGCGAAACGCGGCGATGCGCCCCGCGGTGATGCGCTCGTTGTCCCAGGTTCCTCCGGCGGTCACGTTGCGCAGGCGCTTCAAGGCAAACTGCTCGCCGCGCACGTTGCGCGCGCGGCACACGTATCCCATCGCTCCGCTGGCGCGTTCGCCGTCTTCGGGCACGAGCAGGGTCATGAAACGACGCCGCGTCTGGCTCTCGCTGCCCGTCTGGACGGGAAACGCGGTGTCGAACGTGTCGAAGGTGACGACGGTGCAGGGGGTATCGTCCGCAGAGGGCGTGCTTCGCGCCGTATCGTCCGACGCCGCGGGGATGTTTTCGATGTCGCGATCGCTCAGCATGCCGTCCTCCGTTGTTCCATGTGCGCGCCGCGCTGCGCCGATGTGCTGCTTAGCATGATAGACGCCACGCTCCCCGTGGTGTTGCGCAAGACGCGAAAGGCTGCCGCGGGCCGCGGGCGCACGCCTTCATATTCGCACCGTGCGCGTCGATGTCCGAGTTGCGCAACATGGCTGCGCTCGGGTGCGAGTATGATTGAGCTGCGCCCGTTCCCCTCGGGCGGTATCGATTCGAGAGGGGCGCGGCGGGTGTTTCCGCTGCGTTCGCTAGAGGAAGGCTCGAATATGAATTGCCCTCACTGCGGTGCCGCGCTCGCCGATAACGCCAAGTTCTGCACGACGTGCGGCGCTTCGCTCTCCCCGGCGCCTGTCGACCGCACCGTCGCTCAACCGCCCGTTCAGGCTCCACATGACCAGGCGGCTGCCGCTTCGTACGGCTACGCGCAGCCCGCGTCGGTCCAGCCCCAGCCCCAGCCCGCATCCGACGGCTTCGGGACCGATACCCGCGCGCGTGCGAATGCTGACCTGAAGCAGGCCAAGCAGGCGTACAAGGACGCGCGCCGCGCCGCCGGCAAATCCGCGGCTCCCAAGGTCATCGCTGCCGTGCTCGTGGCGGCCGTGCTCGTGGGCGGTACGGCGGGCGGCGTCTGGTACCTCATGAACCAGCAGATCCAAGAGCTGAACGCCCGCATCGACGAGCTCAGCGAAGAGACCGAGAAGCAACAGGACGAGTCGCCTCAGGCGGATAGCGAGGCCGAGCGCGAGGGCGTCACGGTGGGAACCGACGAAGACGCCGAGCGCAATGCCGCCACCGTTGCCGAGGCCGCGGCGGATGAGGAGCCCGATCTCTCTCGTCCCCAGACGTTTGTGGGAACCTGGACCGGCGAGCTGAGCAAGACGGAGGCGACGTACGGCTCCGCCAATTGCTATGCCGCCGCCGACCAGCCCATCGAGCTCACCCTGAAGAGCGTGAACGACACGACAGGCCAGATGAAGTTCGACGTCAAGCTTGTCTATCACGGCCATGACGGGCTTGATTCCGACGCCGATACCGTCGAAGGCGATCAGGTGCTCACCTTTAACGACGTCACGGCGACGTGGGACATGGAGGAGGACACGTTCGGGGTCCGCCTTGACATCGAGGGCGCCTACGAGGAGTCCTGCATAAACCTTACAGGCCGCATGGAGGACTATTCCTATGGCGCGCGCATCGAGATCGATGCGGAGAGCGTCTTCGAGAGCGAGTGGAACGATCAGTTCACCGATCACTACACGCTCAAGAAGTCCTAGAGCCGCCGAGGCGTCGACCCCTTGCGCGCGGGCGGCGCTTGGCGCATAGTGCATATGCTGCAACATCAATCGGGTCCGCCCTCCGCCGGGGGCGGACCCGCGTTGTCCCGGGGCACGGGACGGCTTTTCGTAAGGAGCGACATGGCAAAGCAGGCTTTGAATCCGCGGCAGATGCTGCTCGTGGGCATCACGCTGTTCTCGATGTTCTTCGGGGCGGGCAACCTGATCATTCCGCCGCTGCTGGGCCTGCAGGCCGGTACGAGCACCGTGCCGGCCGCCGCGGGCTTTCTGGTCGCCGGCATCGGCCTTCCCGTGTTGGGCATCATCGCGGTGGCGCTCGCCGGTACGGTGCGCGAGCTCGCCGGCCGCGTGCATCCGCTGTTCGCCACGATCTTCGTCGCTGCGGTGTATCTGGCGATCGGCCCCTGCCTTGCCATCCCGCGCACCTCGTCGACGGCTTTCGAGATGCTCGCCCCGCTGATTCCGGCGGGCATTTCGCTCGAGACGGCGCGTCTCGCCTTCTCGGTAGCGTTTTTCGCCACGGCGTACCTGCTCGCCATGCATCCCGGGCGCCTTACGCGCCTGCTGGGACGCGTGACGGGTCCCGCGCTCATCGCCCTCATCGTCGTGGTGACCGGCGCCGCGCTTGTTTCGGGTGCACCTCAGCCGACTTCCCCTCAGGCGCCCTACGACGGCGTGGCGGCGGTGCAGGGCTTCCTGACGGGCTATCAGACCATGGACCTGCTCGCCTCCCTCACGTTCGGCATCGTCATCGCGACGAACATCCGTGAGATGGGCGTATCCGAGCCCGGACCGCTTGCGCGCGCCATCTCGGGGGCGGGCGTCATCGCGGGCGTGCTCATGGTGCTCATCTACTGCGGTCTGACGTATGTGGGCGTGAGCGCGACGCAGATCGCCGCCGGTGCCACCAACGGCGCCGCCGTGCTGACGGCATCGGCGACGGCGCATTTCGGTGCGGTGGGCACGATCGTGGTGGCCGCCATCTTCCTGTTGGCGTGCCTGAACGTCTGCATCGGCCTCATCAGCTGCTGCGGCACGTATTTCTCGCAGGAGATCCCGGCGCTGCCGTACCGCTGGTGCGCGCTCGCCTTTGCCGTCTTCTCGTGCGTCGTCTCGAATTTCGGCCTCGATGCGATCCTCGCGTTCTCCGTTCCGCTGCTGGGAGCGCTGTATCCGGTGGCGATCGTGCTCGTCGTCATGGGAATGCTGCACGGCGCCTGCGATCGCGCACGTCAGGTCTGGCCTTGGACGGTCGGGGTCACCGCGGTCGTGAGCGTGGTGTGCGCTTTGCGTGACGCCTTTGTCCCGGACGCCGCGCTTCCCCTCGACGCCCTGCCGTTTGCCGACATGGGGCTGGGCTGGATCGTGCCCGCGCTTGCCGCCGCGCTTGTCGGCGTGCTCCACGCGCGCCTTGCGCGCCGTGCATAGGGTCGCGGGAAAAAACCCACAAGGATAGGTTTTCGCAGGGTTTCCCTATCATTTTGATATGAGATGCGCAGGAGTTCTGTCGGCCTGCGCGCGTTCGTGCCGCGCATGCGCCGAGGGACGGATAATGGGGGGCAAAACGTGTGCGCGCTCGGCGCGCGGCGAGAGGAACCTCCATGATCGAAGACTACCGCAAGGCGAGAAAGCTCGGCCAGCGCCAGGTTCAGCGCGATGTGGCGTCCGGCCGCTATCCGTATCCCGTCGCGCTCAGCGACATCCTCAAGGACCGCGGCTATCAGGGCGAGGTGCCTTTGGGGGTTCGCGAGATCGACTTGGCCCTGATCGCCGGCACGCGCACGCAGGGTCGCCAGAACTCCTTCTCGCGTGACTTCATGCCCTTGCTCGAGGAGGACTCCGAGTTTGC
The DNA here is from genome assembly GCA_949287055.1 of uncultured Collinsella sp. GTDB lineage: Bacteria > Actinomycetota > Coriobacteriia > Coriobacteriales > Coriobacteriaceae > Collinsella. The sequence continues at coordinate 21,105 of CASEEY010000009.1, read as the reverse complement.
CGCCAAGTGGAGCGCACTGATCGACGCGCAGCGCGCCGAGGGCATTCGCGAGCCGATTGTCGTGTACGAGTACCTCCAGCGCTTCTACGTGCAGGAGGGCAACAAGCGCGTCTCGGTCTCGCGGTTCGTGGGCGCACCGAGCATCACCGCGTCCGTCACGCGCGTGCTGCCCATGCCCGCCGATTCGAAGGAATGGCGTATCTACCAGGAGTTCCTGCGGTTCTACCGCGTCGCTCCCATCTACGGCATCGATATGGCGCAGGAGGGCTCCTACGAGCGCCTCGCGCTGTTGGCGGGGCACGACCTCGAGACGCCCTGGCCGGCCGATGATGTCCGGACGCTCGATTCGGCTTTCGCGAGCTTCTCCGTCGCCTTCGCCGCTCGCAACGGCGAGGCGCTCGACCTGACCGCCGGCGAGGCCTTCCTCATCTACCTGAAGCTGTACGGCTACGAGCTGGCGGTGTGCGGCTCTCCCGCCGAGATCGCCGATCGGCTCGCCCGCATCTGGGGCGAGCTGCGGGTGGCGGCGAGCACAGAGCCCATCGCCTATCTCGAGCATCCGTCCGAACCGGAGCGCGGGTCCATCCTGTCTGACCTCAAAGGGCTGTACAAAAAGACCCGCCCCGTCAAGCCGCTGCGCATCGCGTTCATCTACGAGCGCAGCCCCGAGACATCGGGCTGGGCGGTCGCGCACGAGCAGGGAAGGCGCCATCTGGAGCGGGCGTTCGGCGGCATGGTCAAGACGACGGCGTTTTACGACTGCAAGGACGACGCTTCCTTCGACGCCGCCGTCGAGGCGGCGGCTGCAGCGGGCGATACGCTCGTGGTGACCAACGTGCCTACGCAGATGCCCCAAGCGCTGCGTGCCGCCGTCGCCTACCCGCAGCTCAAGGTCCTCAACTGCTCGGTAAGCCTCTCGCATAGCGCCGTGCGCACGTTTGCGACCAAGACCTACGAGGTCAAGTTTCTGTTGGGCGTGCTTGCGGCGAGCCTGTCGGACAACCATCGCGTGGGCTACGTCGCCGATTCGCCTGTATACGGCACGGTGGCGGGCATCAACGCGTTTGCCGTGGGCGTCCAGACCATCGATCCCCATGCGACCGTCTACCTGAAGTGGTACTCCGCCAAGGATTACGACTGGCGCCGTGAGCTCGCCGAGACCGACGTCCGCATCGTCTGCGCGCGCGACGTGCCCAGTCCTCAGCGTCCCGACGAGGACTGGGGGCTGTACATGGTGGAGCACGACGGCACGCGCGTGCACCTCGCGGAGCCGGTGTGGGAGTGGGGTCGCTACTATGAGCGCATCATCCGCTCCATCCGGGATGACTCGTGGCGCCGCGAGGGCGATGAGCTGCGGGACAAAGCCCTGAACTACTGGTGGGGCCTGTCGTCGGGCGTCATGGACGTGCACGTGGCCGACGTCGTCCCGGCGCGCCAGCGCAGCCTGGTCGAGATCTTCAAGCAGAGCATGCTCAGCGGGCACACCCATCCGTTTGCCGATGAGCTCGTCAGCCAGGCGGGCCTCGTGCAGCCGCGCGGATCGCAGCGGCTGTCGAGCGATGAGATCGCCCGCATGTCCTGGCTCAACCAAAACATCGTCGGCCGGCTGCCTGAGGAGCGCGAGCTGACCGAGCGCGCGCTCGACGAGGTCTCGGTCAGCGGCGTCATCCCGATCGACCCGATTGCGGCGGCGCGCCGCGGGACCGTGCGATGAGGATCCTTGCGATCTCCGACGTCGAGGAGTCGTGGCTCACGGACCGCTACGACCGTGCGCGCCTGGAGGGCGTGGAGCTCATCATATCCTGTGGCGACCTGCCGGCGACCTATCTTGAGCACGTGGTGACCTTGGCCAACGTGCCGCTGCTCTACGTGTGGGGCAACCACGATGCCGACTACGAGCGGCGCCCGCCTCAGGGCTGCATCTCGATCGAGGGGCAGCTGTGCGACTTCCATGGCATCCGCATCATGGGCGTCGGGGGATCGATGAGGTACAACGACCGCGTCTTCGGCTTCACCGAGAAGCAGATGCGCGCACGCACCGGCAAGCTGGCGCTGCTCGCCCGCGCGACGGGCGGGGTGGACATCATGGTCACGCACGCGCCGATGCGCGGCTACGGCGATCTGGACGACCTGCCGCATCGGGGCTTTGCCTGCTTTGACTACTACGTGGACAAGCTGCGCCCCGCCTATCTGCTTCACGGGCACGTGCATCTCAATTACGGCCGCGTCGCGCGAACGCTCACCCATCCGTGCGGGACGGTCGTGATAAACGCATGCGGCGGCTACATCTTCGACGTCCCCGATGAGCGCATCCGCGACCGCGAGCCGTTTTTGGTGCCGACGGTCGGCTAGGGGTATCAGGCCTCGATGATGTCGACCTGCTGCTCGATTTCGGCTCGGTGGACGGGGTCGATCTCGCCGCTGCAGATCAGGGCGCATAGGTCGATCAGGCGGAAGAACGCGTAGAAGTCGCGTCGGCCGATCTTGCTGGCGTCGGCGATGGCGTAGCGCCGATGGGCCTTGTCGAGCACCAGGCGCTGCAGGCGTCCCTCGTCGATATCGGCGGTGAACAGCGAGCCGGTCGCCACGCCGTTGGTGCCGATGAAGGCCTTGTCGATGCCGAGCGGGGCGACGGCGTCTTCGGCCATGCCGCCGACGAAGCAGCCGGTCTGCCGGCGATAGAGGCCGCCGACAAGGTAGAGCTCCACATTGGCGTCGTGCTCGAGTCGCTTGAAGATGGACAGGCTGTTGGTGACGATGCGCAGCGGGACGGCGGGCAGGCAGTCGGCCATCTGCTCTGCCGTGGTGCCGGCACCCAAGAAGATGGTGTCGTGCGCATCGATCAGGCGCACGGCGCGCTGGGCGATGCGGCGTTTCTCCTCCATGTGCAGATGGCGCTTCTCGGCGTGGCTGTACTCGCGCGGAACGGGGATGCCGTCGGCGCCGAACGTGTCGGCGAGCGTGCGGGGGAGGCGCGCGCCGCCGTAGACGCGCTCGACCATCTTGCGTTCGGAGAGCTCCTCAAGGTCGCGACGGATGGTCATCTCGGATACGCCGAGCGCCGATGCGATCGATCCCACCGACTCGGTGCCCTCTTGGGCGAGACGCCGGACGATCTGTTCCTGTCGCTGTGCCTTGAGCATGTTTGATCACCTCGTACATATTTGAACATGATTGAACATAGTCGGTCAATATGAGGATGAACGGTCGGTTTTGCGCTGTAGGCGGCTCCGCTTCACGCCGTGCTCACGTTCAATCAGATGGGGGGTGGCAAAATGTTCGAATCTCGGTGCGCTGAATCTGGATGACATTTCTATAAATGCAGGTAGATTGATAAGTCTACCGTTTTGGCCAACGCCAGATGTTCATCTGCGTCAATCGCTATAAAGAGCGGGAAAACCATGCGGGTCTGCGGGTTGGCGCTATGCTACAGTCGAGGAGACGATATAACAAAACCTCACATTTCCGCACAATGGGAAACACGAGGTGGGTCGCGTGGGCGGGGGCATGCGTCTGCGCGGCATCGCGAGGACGCGGAGAGCCCGCTTGCGGCCCTCCGCCCGCAGGAAGGGAGTCCAGCCATGAGCACGCCCGATCCCAAGCTTCTCGACCGTTTCGCCGAGCAGTTCGGCGCAGGACGCGAGCTGGCGTACGTACACGCTCCGGCTCGGAGCGAGATCGCCGGCAACCACACCGACCATGAGGGCGGCCATGTGGTCGCGGGCGCCCTCGACGTCGCGATCGAGGGTGTCGCCGCGCTTAACGGCACGACGAGCGTCCGCGTCGCGAGCGAGGGGTACGAGCCCTTCGAGATCGACCTGTCCGACGTGTCTCCGCGCCCCGAGGAGCAGGTGAGCACCGCCGGCCTCGTGCGCGGCATGGCTGCCGAGCTCGCGGCGACCGGACGCGAGGTTGCCGGTTTCGATCTCGTCATGAAAAGCGACATCCCCGGCGGCAGCGGTCTTTCGTCGTCCGCCGCGCTCGAGCTCGCCGTGGGCCGCGTGATGGAGACGCTGTGGCCCGGCGACCCCGTGACCCCGACCGCCATGGCCCAGTCCGCCCAGCGCGCCGAGAACATCTACTTCGGCAAGCCCTGCGGCCTTATGGATCAGCTGTCCGAGGCGCTCGGCGGTATCGCGCACATCGATTTCTCCGATCCGGTGCACCCGGTCTCCGAGAAGCTCGACTTCGATTTTGCCGACAAGGGCTATGCGCTGTGCCTGGCCTACATGGGCACCGACCACAGCGTGAGCACGGCCGACTACGCCGCCGTGCCCGGCGAGATGCAGGCGGTGGCTGCCGAGTTTGGCGAGACCCGCCTGTGCGACGTGCCGGTCGAGGCGTTTGACGAGCGCGTGGTCGATCTGCGCGCCAAGCTGGGTGACCGCCCCGTGCTGCGCGCGCTGCACTACTACATCGAGAACCGCCTGGTCATCGAGCGCTGGAACGCCCTTTGTGCCGGCGATATCGACATCTTCCTCGACCTCACCCGCCGCTCCGGCGCGAGCTCGGGCATGTACCTGCAAAACGTCTCGTGCGGCGGCAACGACCAGCCCGCGATGGTCGCCCTCGCGCTCGCCGAGCACCTGCTGGGCGATGCCGGCGCCGTTCGCATCCACGGCGGTGGATTCGGCGGTTCGATTCAGGCCTTCGTGCCGCTCGACATGGTCGACCGCTTCGTGTCCGGCATGGATGCATGGCTGGGTGAGGGCAACTGCCGCACCTATCGCATCGCGTCCGAGGGGGCGTATGCGGCATGGCTGTAGAGACGACCTACGACGCGGCGGCGCTCGCCGCTGACATCGAGCAGCTTGTCCGCTACGCCGTGCGCTGCGGCCTGCTGCACCCCTGCGATGCGGTGTGGGCGCACAACGCGGTGCTCGAGGCGGTCGGCGCCAAGGGTCCGGCCGCACCCGATGCGCAGGTCTACCTTGCCGCCGCGTACGCGACGTCGCCCACGTCCCATCTGGATGCCGACAGCCCCGTCGCCGCCGCTCCCGGTGCCGCTGACTTTGACCTGGAGGGCGTGATCGAACGGATCGCGGCGGCCGGCGTCGCCAACGGATGCGAGCAGGATACGCCGTCGGGGGCCGATCGCATCGCCACGCGCGTCATGAACATCCTGATGCCCCGCCCCTCCGAGGTGGAGCGCACCTTTGCGAGCCTGTACCGCGCGTACGGCGCGACGGCGGCGACCGATTGGTTCTACCGGATGAGCTGCGACAGCCGCTACGTGCGCAAGGCAGCCATCGCCCGGAACATCGCCTGGACGTCTGACACCGAGTGGGGCGAGCTCGAGATCACCATCAATCTCTCCAAGCCCGAAAAGGACCCCAAGGCCATCGCGGCGGCAGGCGCCGCCAAGGCAACGGGCGACGTCTATCCCGCCTGCCAGCTCTGCATGGAAAACGAGGGCTATCCGGGCCGTGGCGCCGACGACGCCCACGGCGACCATCCGGCCCGCCAGAACCTGCGCATCCTGCCCATCACGCTGGGAGGCGAGCACTGGGGCCTGCAGTACAGCCCGTACGCCTACTTCAACGAGCACTGCATCGCCATGAGCGCCGAGCACCGCCTCATGCACGTCGACCGAGAGAACATGGCGCGCCTGCTCGACTTTGTCGACCTGTTCCCGCACTACTTCGTGGGGTCCAACGCCGATCTGCCGATCGTGGGCGGATCGATCCTGTCGCACGACCACTTTCAGGGCGGACGGCACGTTTTCCCCATGATGAAGGCACCTGCGGCGAGCACGTTTGCGATCCCGGGCTACGACCGCGTGGCCTGCGAGGTCGTGCGCTGGCCCATGAGCGTGCTGCGCCTGACGAGCGTCGACCGCGAGCAGCTGCTCGACGCGGCGGCGCACGTGCTCGACGTGTGGCGCGCCTACTCGGATGACGCTGCCGGCGTCGTCGCCGAGACGTCCGAGGACGGGCAGACGGTGCGCCACAACACCATCACGCCGGTGGCCTGCAAGGTCGACGGTTCCTACGTGCTCTACTTGGCGCTGCGCTGCAACATCACGACCGACGAGCATCCGCTGGGCGTGTTCCACCCGCACGCGCAGTGGCACCACATCAAGAAGGAGAACATCGGTCTCATCGAGGTCATGGGCCTGGCCATCCTGCCGCCCCGCCTGGTGGACGAGCTGGCCGCCGTGCGCGGTCGCCTGCTCGCCCATGCGGGTGCCGACGACCATGCGGCGCTCGCTGCCGAGCTCGAAGCCGATCCGCTGACGGCGTCGCACGCCGCATGGGCCCTCGAGCTCGCCGAGGCGCACCCCGACATCACCGCCGATACCGCTGAGCAGATCATCCGTGACGGCGTGAGCGATGTCTTCGGGCACGTGCTCGCCGACGCCGGCGTGTTCAAGTGGGACGACGCCGGACGTATGGCGCAGAAGCGCTTCATCGACGCGCTCTGATCGATTCGCATATCCCTCTCTCCACCGCGCTCCGTGTTCGATGCCCCGACACGGAGCGCTTTTTTCGCGACAAGAAGGGCCGGGTTCAAACGTGTCGCAACACGTTTGAACCCGGCCCCAACTTGTGCCCACGGGTTTGTCTCAGATAGAGGTCACTACGTGAGACAAACCCGGGGGCACAATGTGGCGACAGGTTTGAACCTGGCGCCACATTGTCGTTCGGCCCTTCGGGGCGGAGCGCCATGTCGGTCTATTCGTCCACGCGCTCGAAGTGGTAGCTGCGGGCCATGTAGAGCGCCGAGCCGACGGGCAGGGGCAGGCCCATGTCCATAAGCGCGGCTGCGGGGTACACGACGCCGGAGTTGACCTCGCGGTAGCGCGCGGTGCGGTCCAGGCCGCGGGGCACGACATACTTGGCCTCGCCGTAGCCCTCGGCGCGCGCGACCACGACGTTCACGACGGCCTCCGAGCCGTCTTCGGCGGCGAACTCCCACGCGTACAGGTCTGCGGTCGCAGGATCGCTCAGACGGTAGTACAGTCCCTCGCGCACGATGCGCTCCATGCCGCGGTAGCGCTCAATCTGTCCGCGGATGAGCTCGCAGGCGCGCTCGGGCAGCTCGAGCAGGTCGAGCTCATAGCCGAAGCCGCCACCCGCCATGGCGATAAGGCCGCGCGCCGACAGCGACACGGTGCGGCCGTTGACCTCGTTGGGGCAGGCCGAGACGTGCGCTCCCATGGTGGAGCACGGATAGCCGAACGACGTGCCGTACTGGATGGTCATGCGGTCGTGCCCGTCGGTGTTGTCGCTCGTCCAGATCTGGGGCGTGTAGTGCAGCATGCCGGCGTCAAAGCGCCCGCCGCCGGCAGCGCAGCCCTCGATGAGCAGGTCGGGGTAGCGCTGGACCAGGCGCTCGAGCACGTCGTACAGGCCAAGGTAGTAATCGTAGACGACGCGACCCTGATCGGTGGTCGCATGCGAGTAGATGTCGACGAGGCTGCGGTTGAAGTCCCACTTGAGGTACTCGATGTTGCCCTGGTCGAGCACGCGACAGATCTGCTCGAACACGTTGTCGCGCACCTCGGCGCGGGAGAAATCGAGCACGAGCTGGTCGCGCCCGAGCGCGGGCTGCTTGCCCGGCACGGCAAGCGCCCAGTCGGGATGCTCGCGGAAGAGCCGGGAGTCTTCGTTGACCATCTCGGGTTCCACCCAGATGCCAAACTTGATGCCCAGGGCGTTGATGCGCTCGATGAGCTGGCCCAGCGTGCCGCCGAGCTTCTCCTCGTTGACGGTCCAGTCGCCGAGCGAACGGTAGTCGTCCTTGCGCTCGGCAAACCAGCCGTCGTCCATGACGAGCATGTCCATGCCGAGCTCGGCGGCCTTGGAGGCGAGGCGCACCAGCTCGTCGCCGGTGAAGTCGAAGTAGTGCGCCTCCCAGCTGTTGACCAGAATCGGGCGCGGGCGATCGCGCCAGGCGCCGCGGCACACGTGCGTGCGGATGCAGCGATGCAGGTTGTGCGAGATGCGCTCCAGACCGCGATCCGAGTAGGTCATGATGACCTCGGGCGCCACGATCTGCTCGCCGGGCGCGAGCGGGTAGGAGAACAGCTCGTCGGACAGGCCCATCTGCATGCGGATCTGCTGGTACTGGGTCTGCTCGACCTCGGCCTTGAAGTTGCCGCTGTACACGAACGACAGGGACCAGGCGCGGCCCGCCGTCTCCGTCGCGTCGCGGTCGCACACGATCATGAACGGGTTGTACTGGTGCGAGGACTGGCCGCGGCGGCTGCCGACGCTAAACGACCCCGGACGCACCTCGTGGCGGTCGAGCTTGCGCTCCATGCAGTGCTGGCCGTTGAAGGTCATGACGTCGAAGTCGCCGTGGACGAAATCGAGGCAGGCGGTCTGCAGCTTCTCGACGACCACGCGCTGTGCTCCCGTGTTGCGCACGATCGCCGCGCGCGTGATGACGTCAAGCTCGGGCAGCACGCCGTACAGCAGCTCGACCTCGACGCCGCAGCGCGCATCGGCGAGCGTCACCGACAGGGTCTGCGCCCCATCGGCCTCGGCGTCGGCGTAGACGGCGGGCAAGCCGGGCAGGTCGTACTTGCCTGCACGGATCTCGTGGCGCGCATAGCGCAGGTCGCATCCGAACGCGCCCTCGCCGTCGCGCATGACGAACACGGGGCTGCGCAGGTCGCCGTTGCCCTGGAAGGGGAACTCCTGGGGCAGGACGTCCAGCGAGTACGTGCGCGTCTTGGCCTCGTGCGGGCTCGCGCAGCATCCGCTGCGGTCGGCATAGGTGAGCAGGTAGTCCATCGTGCCGTCGGTGCGGGCGCCGAAGTACAGGTGCAGCAGGTAGCCGAATCGGTCCGCCTGCATCTGATAGGTCGTGTTGCGCGTGTGCAGCGTGAAGGTGCGGGTGGTTTCGTCGAAGAGAATGGGCATCGTTCTCGCTCGATTCCTTCTGGTTGGGTTCGGGATCGCGCGACATCGGAGCCGCGCGGCTGGTATTGTACGGCACTTGGGTCCCGCGAACGGGACCCAAGGCGAAGGGGTTATAAGCTACATTTGCTATGCATATGTCGCATTATGTGCAGGTCATGTCGCATAAGCGCTATTTGACCGCGCCGTTGGTGACGCCGCCGATGATCTGCTTCTGCGCGATGATGTAGAAGATGATCATCGGGAGCATGGCGAGCAGGTAGGAGGCGAACGCCAGGTTGTAGTTGGTGGAGAACGCGGTCTGGAAGTTCATCTGCGCGAGCGGCAGGGTGTTCACGCCCTGGCCTCCCATGATGACGAGCGGCGTCATGACGTCGTTCCACACGGCCAGGCCGGTGATGACGGCGACGGTGGCGTGCATGGGCTTCATGAGCGGGAAGATGACCTTCCAATAGGTGCTCCAGGTGGAGGCACCGTCCATGCGCGCGGCCTCCTCGAGCGCGATGGGGATGTTACGCAGGTAGCCGGTGTAGAGCATCATGTTCATGGGCATGTAGAACACGATGTAGAGGAGCATGACGCCGACCATGTTGTCCAGGTGCATCACGGCGGTCTGCTTGACGAGCGGCATCATCAGGATCGCGAAGGGCACGTACATGCCGGCGATGATGAAGTAGTAGGACGCCTTGAAGACGCGGCTGTGGTCCATGTTGCGGCCGATCGCATAGGCGGCGAGGCTGTGGACCAGGATGGACGCCACGACAGCCACGACGGTGATGATCAGCGAGTTCATGAACGAATGGAAGAAGTCGGTGACCTGGATGGCCTGGATGAAGTTGTCGAGGCTCCAGGAGCTCGGCAGCGACAGGATGCCGGCGATGTCGTTCGTCATCTCGGAGGGGTCCTTGAAGGCGATGACGACCGCCATGTACAGCGGGAAGATGATGGTGATGAGGCCGATGATGAGCAGGATGGTGACGGGCCAGTTCACCCGCTCCTTAACTTTGTCTTTAGCCATTAGAGCTGCTCCTCCTTACTGTTCAAGAACTTGGTCTGCAGGATGGAGACCACGGCGATCAGGATGAAGAAGATCACCGCGTTGGCGCACTGGTAGCCAAACTGGCCGCCGGACAGGCCGTTGTTGTAGATGAGGTAGGAGATCGACTCGGTGGACTGGGCCGGGCCGCCGGAGGTCATCGAGACGATCTGGTCGAAGACCATCAGCATGTCCTTCATCACGAGCACCATGTTGGTGGTGACGCTCGGCATGATGAGCGGGAACGTGATGTAGCGGAACTTGTCCCAGCCGGTGGCGCCGTCGAGCGCGCCGGCCTCGTAGACGTCCTCGGGCACCGACGACAGGCCGGTGATGTAGATGATCGTGGTCTGCGCGCAGGCCTGCCACACGACGACGATCACGATGGCCACCCAGGCCCACTCGGTGCTGGCGAGGATGGACTCGCCGCCGGTGATGGCCGGCACGATGTAGGTGAAGAAGTAGCTGAACACGTAGCCGACGACCAGGGCGCCCAGGATGCGGGGCACGAAGTAGACGCCGCGCAGCGCGCTTTTGAACTTGATCTTGCTCGAAAGCCCGATGGCCAGCATGAGCGAGATGACGTTCGTGGCGAGCGTGGCGACGATGGCCACCTTGAACGTGAACAGGTACGAGTTCAGGATGCGGGTATCGCTGAACATGTCGATGTAGTTCTGGATGCCGACGATGTTGAAGGCGCCGTAGCCCTTGGAGTCGGTGAAGCTGTACAAAAAGCCCGTGATGAGCGGGAACGTATTGAATGCGCAGAAAAGCACCAGGACCGGGATCAGAATCGCCATGAAGGTCTTCCTGCGGTTCGACCCGATTGCGGCCGTACTTGCCATAGCGCGTCCTCCTTACTGCTGGCTCTCGTATTCCTGTACCTTGCGGATGACGTTGCGGTTGTAGCGCTGCCAGTCGGTGTCCCACTTCTCCAGGAAGGCGTCGATGTCGCCGTTGAGCAGCATCGTCTGGAGCTGAGCGTCGCAGGCCATGGAGGACTGGTAGGAATGGTCGAGGTAGTCGAGGACCTGGCCCTCGTCCAAAAACGTCTTGATGTCGTCGAACAGCGGGTCGAGCTCAAAGTCGCCCTCGGAGCAGGGCAGCGCGCGCTGGTCGTCGATGTAGGTCTGCACGTTTTGCTGCTCGTTCAGGAAGGAGAGAACCTCGTAGACGGCGTCCTTGTGCTCGCAGGTCTCGGCCACACACCACTGCAGGTCGACGCCGGAGACCACGATGCGGTCGTCGGGGTTGTCGGCCGAGGGCATGGCGAACATGCCGATGTTCATGTCGGGGTTCACCGACAGGATCTGGGGCACGGCGAACGAGCCGCAGGGGTACATGGCCGCCTGACCGCGCGCGAAGGCGGTGCAAGCGTCGTTGTAGCTGTAGGCGAACGGGCCTTCCTCCGCGTAGTCGAGCAGCTGCAGCATGCGCTCGGCGGGCTTGCGGTAGAAGTCGGCGAACTTCGCCGTACCGGCGTTCACCTGGCGGCAGTGGTCGGCGGGCACCATGTTGATGGTGATGGAGTTCCACGGCGACAGGATGGTCCAGGTGTCGAGGTAACCCAGGTAGATGGGAAGAACCTCGCCCTCGGCCTTGATCTCGTCGAACAGGGCGATCATCTCGTCCCAAGTCTCGGGGATGGTCCAGCCCTTCTCCTCGAACATGTCTTTGTTGTAGAGCATGCCGGCGGCGTTGGCCACATACGGCACGCCGTAGATGCCGTCCATGGGGATGTAGGTCACGCTCTTCAGGATGTCCTTGTAGGCGTCCTGCACGTTGGCCATGCCCTCGTAGTCGGTGACATCGGCGAGGATGCTGGAGTCCACGAAGCTGGCGTAGTCGGCGTCGCCGCCGATGCCGATGACGTCAGGGTAGTTCTCGCGCACGAAGCGCGTCTTCATGATGGTCACGGCGTCAGCCGGGCTCGTGATGTTGAGGTAGATGTCGTCGTGGGCGGCGTTGAACTCCTCCATGAGGTGCTCGAAGATGCTCACGGCCTCCTGCTTGTAGCTGACGATCTCCACCTCGATCTTGCCGTCGGCGCGCTCGGAGGCGCAGCCGGAGAACAGCAACGTTGCTGCTCCCGCGGCGCCGAGCCCCAGAAGCGAGCGGCGTGAAATAGGCTTGTTCAGCATATCGGGTGCCTTCCTTTGCGACTAGTGAACGATGGCGAGTTCGGACTGCTTGTCGAAGGCATGGATCTTGTCCAGATCGAACGCGACCTTGATGCGGGAGCCGACGCGGGCGGGGTTGGTGGACGAGACGTGGCTCGAGATGGCGCCGCCGTCGACGTCGGCGTAGATCATGGCCTCAGAGCCCAGCAGCTCGTAGACGGTGACCGTCGCGTCGATGGTCTCGGACAGGTTGCGGTCGGCGGGATGCTCGTTCGAGTCCACGACGTCCTCCGGGCGGATGCCGAGCACGATGACCTTGCCCACGTAGCCCTGGTCCTTGAGCGCCTTTCCCTTGGCCTCGGGCAGGGTGATGGTGTTGGCGCCGAAGGTCAGGGTGACCTTGCCGGCGGCCTCGCCCACGGTGGCGTCGATGAAGTTCATCTGCGGGCTGCCGATGAAGCCGGCGACGAACAGGTTGCAGGGCTCGGAGTAGAGCTTGGTCGGGGTGTCGACCTGCTGCATGATGCCATCCTTCATGACGACGATGCGGGTGCCGAGCGTCATGGCCTCGGTCTGGTCGTGCGTGACGTAGATGATGGTGGCGCCCAGGCGGTCATGGAGCTTGGAGATCTCGGCGCGCATCTGGACGCGGAGCTTGGCGTCGAGGTTGGACAGGGGCTCGTCCATGAGGTAGACCTTCGGGGCGCGGCAGATGGCGCGACCCATGGCGACGCGCTGACGCTGGCCGCCGGACAGCGCGCTCGGCTTGCGGTCGAGCAGCTTCTCGAGGTCGAGGATGCGCGCGGCCTCGCGGACGGCCTTATCGATCTCGTCGGGGCTGGCCTTGCGCAGCTTCATCGGGAAGGCCATGTTGTCGTAGACGGTCATGTGCGGGTAGAGCGCATAGTTCTGGAACACCATGGCGATGTCGCGGTCCTTGGGCTCGACGTCGTTGACCACGCGGCCGTCGATCTTGAGGGTGCCCGAGGTGATGTCCTCCAGGCCCGCGATCATGCGCAGCGTCGTGGACTTGCCGCAACCCGAGGGGCCGACGAAGATGATGAACTCCTTGTCGGCGATCTCGAGGTTGAAGTCCTTAACGCCCTCATAACCGTTCGGGTATTTCTTCCCCACGTGTTCAAGAGAGAGTTCTGCCATTGCTGAAACCCCTTCCTGTATGCCCACCTGGCGCCATCTGCGCATGTGGGCCGTTCGTACTGCGGGTTTTATAGTAAATTGCCATTATGCGTACAAAAGAATCCATGAAGATATGTAAGCTGACATAATGCGCGATTAAGCAGGTACAGCGCATCGTCAATGGGCCGATATTTCATGCTGTCTTCGGTCAGCGGTGCGGAATGTTCCGGTAACGGTTTTCTTTATCCTGTACGAACAGTAGTAATTATCTGAATATATAGCTATCTACCTGCTATTTTGACGAAAAGTCTCAAATATATATAGATATATACCAATATGGGTGTAAAAAAACGCATAAACTAATATCCGGTTGCGCATGAGTGCACATCGATGCGGCACATTGCGATAGTTCGGGTTTGCGGAGGTTATCCATGCCGGCACACGAGATCGTCTCCTCAACGTTTTCCAGGGGAAAGTACATCGACCTCATGCCCTATCAATACGGGCGCGAGGTGTGCACGCCGGGTCATGCGTTCGGGCCATTCCGCAGAAGCCACTACCTGTTCCACTACATCATCGCCGGTTCCGGCACGCTCGTCGCCACGGACGAGACGGGTAAGCAGACGACCTACCGTCTGGGACAAGGGGAGGGCTTTATGATCTTCCCCAGTCAGACGAATACCTACTATGCGGATATGGACGATCCCTGGGAGTACATCTGGGTGGAGTTCGACGGGATTCGCGTCAAGGAGTCGCTGTCGCTCGTGGGGCTTGCCGAGTCCTCACCGGTGTACCGCACCGAACAAGACGAGCTGCGCGGTGCCATGGAGCAGGAGATGCGGTTTTTGGTGGACCATCAGGACGCCTCGGCGTTCCAGCTCATCGGGCACACGTACCTGTTTTTGGACTACCTGCTGCGCTCGGTGCTCACGCAGCGCCCCATGACGACGAACAAGCTGCAGGACCTCTATATCCGCGATGCCATGACCTATATCGAGCAGAACTACCAAAACGGCATCACGGTGGAGGACATCGCGCGGCAGACAGGGCTCAACCGCAGCTATTTCGGCAAGATCTTCAAGAGCGCGACCGATAAGTCGCCGCAGCAGTACCTCATCGACTACCGCATGACCAAGGCCGCGCAGCTGCTCAAGCTGACCGCCCTGTCCGTCGGCGAGGTCGGTCGGGCGGTGGGCTATCCCAACCAGCTGCATTTCTCGCGCGCCTTCAAGGGTTCCTTCGGACTGTGTCCGCGTGAATGGCGCCGGGTGAACACCTTCAACTGACGCGGGCGCCCGTTCCCATGGCTGTTCCGTGGCCGAGAAATTGTGCTCCCGGGTTTGTCTCAGATAGAGGACGCTTCGTGAGACAAACCCGGGGGCACAATGTTGCGACACGTTTGAACCAGGCACCATCTTGTCGTTCGGCACCAACTGGACGCGACACGTTTGAACCCGGCATCAACTTGTCGCTTCGATTCCATCGACGGTGCGCCGTGCTAGGATAGGGATGTTTGCAAACCACCTCGCACCTTGGAGGATTTCCATGAGCAACGTGCTTGTCTTCGGACACCAGAATCCCGACAACGACGCCATCATGAGCGCCGTCGTCCTGTCCCAGCTGCTGAATCAGGTCAACTACAACGGCGATACCTACGAGGCCTGCTGCCTGGGCCCGCTGCCGGCCGAGTCCGCCAAGCTGCTGGCTGACGCCGGCGTTGCCGAGCCCCGCCTGCTCGAGTCCGTCGAGGAGGGCCAGCAGGTTGTCCTCACCGACCACAACGAGGCCGGCCAGTCCGTCGCCGGGCTCGAGGGCGCGCAGATCGTCGGCGTGGTCGATCACCATCGCTTCGGCGGCTTCACCACCGCTGCGCCGCTGCACATCGTCGCCCTGCCCTGGGGCTCCTCCTGCTGCATCGTCGCCAAGCTGTTCGACGTGCTCGGCCAGCAGCCCACCGATATCCAGGCGAAGCTTCTGCTTTCGGCCATGATGACCGACACGCTCATGCTCAAGAGCCCCACCACCACCACCGTCGACCGCGTGGTCGCCGCCAAGCTCGGCGAGCAGCTCGGCGTCGATCCGGTCAAGTTCGGCATGGAGGTCTTCATGACCCGTCCGTCCGGCTCGTTCACGCCTGCGCAGATGGTGGGCAACGACATCAAGCAGTTCGAGGTCGGCGACAAGAAGCTGCTCATCGGTCAGTATGAGACGGTCGACAAGACCCGCGCGCTCGGCATGATCCCCGAGATCCGCGAGGCCATGCGCGCCTATCAGGCCGAGAAGGGCGCCGACGGCATCGTTTTGTGCCTGACCGACATCATGGAGGAGGGCTCGCAGGTGCTCTTCGAGGGCGAGACCGCCGTGGCTCAGAAGGGCCTGGGCGTCGCCGATGTCGCCGAGGGCGTGTGGATGCCCGGCGTGCTGTCGCGCAAGAAGCAGGTCGCTGCGCCCATCCTCGCCGCCGCCGAGTAGCCTTAACTGCGCATACGCGAACGCCTTTGAGGCCCGATGCCGTCCGTTCGGCATCGGGCCTTTTTCTGTGCCGCGGCCGGGTCGGACCCCTCGGTTGCAGATGAAGGAAGGCCAGACGCTATGTCACCTGGTGCTGCACCCCGCTTCGTGCGGTTGGGCCGACTGGGCCCCGGGGAGGCTCCATGGTAGCGGCGGCGATGCGATATTGCCTCTGGCCCACGTTCGCCTCTGACCTGCGCTCACCCGCTTGGCGTCTGGGACCCGTGGAGGTTCGATGTTACCGGCGGTGACAGCTCGGCCGGCGTATGCCCGGCGGGCAAGCTGTCAGGGGGCGCGATGACCGTTCGCCCGGAAACGCCGTCCGCTCCCAAAGAGAAGGCGCCACGTGCGGCTCATTGGATAATAATTTATTACTAGATTTCGGGGACACCGGGTGCCCCGGGATGGTCGATGCCGACGGGCTCGGCTGGAAGGATCGAGGAGAACATGGCAAAGCGCAAGCGCAAGAACAGCACGCGGTCGATCGCCAAGGTGGTCGAGCGCAAGGCGCTTGCCCTCGACGCCCCCGGCATCCCCGTTCCGCTCATGAGCGACGAGCAGCGCCTCCGCATAGAGCGACGCAGCGTCCTCGAGCGCATCACCTCCAACGGAACCATCTCGGCCTGCGTCATGATTCTGGCGGCGGTCGCGGCGGTCATCTGCGCCAACACCGATGCCTACGACGCCATCCACGAGTTCATCATGCGTCCGGTCAGCATCGGCATCGCCGGATGGGAGTTCACGCTGACCGTCGAGCTGTTCGTCAACGATTTCCTTATGGCGATCTTCTTTCTGCTCGTCGGCACGGAGCTCAAATACGAGATGACCGTCGGGCAGCTGCGGCAGCCGCGTCAGGCGATGCTGCCCATGCTCGCCGCGGTGGGCGGCGTGATCGTGCCGGCGTCAATCTACGCGTTCGTGAACCGCGGGGGAGCGGTCTACGGGTGGGCGATTCCGATGGCGACCGACATCGCCTTTGCCCTGGGTGTGATGTCGCTTTTGGGAAATCGCGTGCCCGCCGCCCTCAAGGTGTTCTTCTCGACGCTCGCTATCGCCGACGACCTGCTCGCCATCGTGGCGATCGCCCTGTTCTACGGGCATGCGCCGAGCATGTTCTGGCTCGGCGCCGCCGCGGTCGTGACGGGGCTGCTTGTTCTGCTCAACGTGCGTCGGCACTTCCGTCTGGCGCCCTATATGCTGCTCGGCCTGGTGCTGTGGTTCTGCCTGTACCAGTCGGGCGTGCACGCCACGCTCGCCGGCGTGATCTTGGCGTTCACCATCCCGGCGCGCTCGGACATCGACGCGGGCGGTCTGGTGGAGTGGCTGCAGGCCAAGCTCCCCGAGCT
Source organism: uncultured Collinsella sp. (assembly GCA_949287055.1). Taxonomy (GTDB): domain Bacteria; phylum Actinomycetota; class Coriobacteriia; order Coriobacteriales; family Coriobacteriaceae; genus Collinsella. The sequence goes on along the minus strand of CASEEY010000009.1, from coordinate 4,088 downwards.
CGATGACCGCTTCGACGACGAAATGCATATTCTGGGCCAGCACCGCTTCACGCACGCGGTCGCGGGCGTCGAGCGCGTCATGCATCGCGTGACGCCGCCGCTGCAGCGCTTGGAGCACGCCATCGCCACGCCCGTGAACTTCGTGATCCTGCCCATCTTCGCCTTCGTCAACGCGCAGGTGCGACTGGTGGGCGTGGAGCCGGCGACGCTGCTGTTCGATCCCGTCGCCCTCGGCGTGTGCTTCGGCATGCTGCTCGGCAAGCCCATCGGTATCGCGGGCATGACCTTCATCATGGTGAAGGCCCATCTTGCCGAGCTGCCCGCAGGCGTCCGCTGGCCGCATATCGTCGGCATGGGCATTCTGGGCGGTATCGGTTTCACGATGTCCATCTTGATTGCCAGCCTCGCGTTCACCGAGATTCCCGCCGAGCTGCTGGCTGCAAAGACGGCCATCCTGGCCGGATCGGTTTCGGCGGCGGTGATCGGTCTGGCATTCATGGCGCTGGCATGCCGCGATAAGGGGACTGCGGCGCAGAGGTGATAACGGCCTGGCGGGAACGCCGGTGCGGCTCGGCAATCTGTTTCCTGCAAGGGGGATGGTATCCGCTCGGTGGGGAAACCTCACTGGATGGATAGCGTATAACAGTATCCAGTACATACAAAACATATGTACCAACAACGGGGTTCACGAAGTGAGTGCTTCGTTTTGGAATGCCCGAGCAGAGATGCGTCCCTGCTTGGAAAATGCGCAGGTACAGCGCGTGCCCCATCGGGCTATCTGCCAGATTCGAAATGAAACACACACTTCGTGAGCTGGGCTGCCAAGGAGGTGGCTCCACCGCCAGCTCGATAGCGCCGCGCGCTGTCTAGCTGGCGGCCAGCAGCTGGCTTCGCACGTCCTCGGCCTGCTTGATGGCCCGGTTGACGTGGTAGCGGGCGTCATCGATCTGTCCTTGGACGTACAGGTCGAAAAACGCGTTATCAAAAAAGACATCCGCAGCAAATGAAAGCCCGCTGCCGGCAAGGTCGAGGCCGCCGACGCCGTCGATGTCGCGCAGCTCGCGCGACAGGCGGGCGAGGGCGCCCCGCGCATCGTCGAGTTCGTCCTGGGCGTTGCTCATCTTGCCGCGTTTCACGAGCGATGAGATGAAACCGCCGGCAAAGATGTCGAACGCACCCCAGTTGCGCGCCGAATGCAGCAGGTCGCGCGCGCGATACAGATGCTCGAGCGCTTCGTCGGCTGCCTGCACGGCCTCCGCGATCTCGCGCTGTCGATCTTCGTCCATGGTTGCTCCCAAAAGGTCGTCGTCGGAGATGGGGTGGCGCCGCCTACTCGACGGTTCCGTAGGTGCTGCCCCATCCGTGGGCAGCGAGCGCCGAGTTGAGCTGGTCGCACAGGCGTCGCCGATCGTAGGTGCCCGGTGGCAGCAGCCCCACGATTTCCATCAGGTCGGGCGCGAGATCCAAAATCTCGGCCTGGACCACGAGGTCAAGTCGGTCGACGGTCTCGCGTCCGACGAACATGCCGTCCACCAGGCGCTGCAGATCGCCGAATTCCTCTGCCTGAAACGATCCGAGTCTCATGGCGGCACGCCCTCCTTCGCATGTGTTTGCGTTCAGATGACCAGTCTAGCGGATTGCGTGCGGCAGCACCCGTCATTTCGGTGGCGCAGGCGCCTTGGCGCCGTCGCGGCATCCCGGCTCGAAAAACCCAGCGCGCGGATACACAGTCGAAACACACGCATGGGTATACTTATGCAGCATGTGGATACGCGATGTGCTGGCAATCGCCTCTACGCTGCGAAAACGCCGCGCGTCGCTTGAAGGGAAGAGGGCCGCTATGCAAACGATCTACCAGCAGATGGAAACCGAGGAGCTCGACGCCGCCATCGCCGACCTCACCGCGCAGGTCGAGGCCGTCAAGGCGAAGCATCTTGCGCTCGATATGGCGCGCGGCAAGCCGTCGCCCGGGCAGGTCGACATCTCGCGCCCCATGCTCGACCTGCTGAACAGCGAAGCGGACCTCACCGACGAGGGCGTTGATTGCTCCAACTACGGCTGCTTCGAGGGCATCCCCTCGGCGCGTCGCCTGGCCGGCGAGTTCCTTGGCGTGCCGGCCGAGCAGACCATCGTGCTCGGCTCGTCGAGCCTGAACATCATGCAGTCCGTGCTCATCCACTACTGGGAGAAGGGCGTGCCCGGCTACACCCCGTGGAGCAAGCTCGAGCACGTCAAGTTCCTGTGCCCCGCGCCCGGCTACGACCGCCACTTCGGCATCACGCAGGGCCTGGGCATCGAGAACGTTCCGGTGCGCATGACCGAGACCGGCCCGGACATGGACGAGGTCGAGCGCCTGTGCGCAGCCGACGATTCCATCAAGGGCATGTTCTGTGTTCCCAAGTACTCCAACCCCACCGGCGTCACCTATTCCGATGAGACGGTGCGCCGCCTGGCGACCATGAAGGCCGCGCCGGACTTCCGCATCGTGTGGGATAACGCCTACGCCGTGCACGACTTCACCGACACGCCCGACCAGCTCGCCAACGTGTTCGACTACGCGCGCGAGGCCGGCAACGAGGACCGCATCCTGGGCGTCGCCTCCACTTCCAAGATCACGTTCCCGGGCGCCGGTATCGCGTTTTTCGGCTCGAGCCCGGCCAACGTCGCCGAAGTCGCCAACACCCTCAAGGTGGGCCTCATCAGCGCCAACAAGCTCAATCAGCTCATGCATACGCGCTTTTTGCCGACGCTCGACGCGGTGCGTGAGCACATGCGCAAGCATGCCGAGTTCCTGCGCCCGCGCTTCGCGTGCGTCGAGGAGAAGCTCGAGGCGGGGCTTGCCGGCACGGGCTGCGGCACCTGGTCCCACCCGCACGGCGGTTACTTCGTGTCGTTTGACGGGCCCGAGGGCTCGGCCAAGCGCGTGGGCGCCCTGTGCGCCGAGATGGGTGTCAAGCTGACGCCTGCCGGTGCCACGTGGCCCGGCGGCAACGACCCGCACGACACCAACATCCGCATCGCCCCGACCTATCCGAGTGTGGACGAGCTCGCGGCGGCGCTTGACGTGCTCGTGTTGGCTGTCAAACTGGTATCTGCCGAGCTTGCCCGCGAGCAGCGCGCCTAGGAGCGCGCCTGCGCGGGCGCGCTCACAGACGCCGCTGATGCGGCACGCGAACGAATAAGGAGAGCCCCGTTATGGAACTCGGTATCACTACAACGCCTACGCCCGAGCGCTACCTCGTGTCGGTGGCGGGCGAGGTCGACATCTCCAACGTCGACGCCCTGCGCGACATCATCGACCTTGCCCTTGAGCAGCCGACCGCCAAGCTCACGCTCGACTTTGCCAACGTGTCCTACATCGACTCGACGGGCATCGGCGTGCTTGTCGGCGCGGCGCACCACGCCGCTGAGCGTCAGAAGGGCTTCGAGGTCATCAACGCGCAGCCCAACGTCATGCGCGTGGCGCAGCTTCTTGGGGTCGACGTCGAGATCGGTATCACCGCAGCATAGAATCGGGCGCCGCGCAGGCGCCGCCAGCGATTGCATGCGCATTTCGCGCAGGGCGCGCCCGCGCGCGTTCCTGCGCGGTATACTTTTGCAGTTGTGCATAGACCGTATGCGCCCGGCTGACCGCCGGGCCCGCTTTTTGTGATCTTCGGGAGGTACCCGTGCCAAGTATCGGCGGAACAGAGCTGGTGATCATCCTCGTGTTCGCCTTTCTGCTCTTTGGCCCCGACAAGCTGCCCCAGATGGGCCGCACGATCGGGCGCGCCCTGCGTCAGTTCCGCGAGACGCAGGAGAAGCTGACCAACGTCGTCCAGACCGAGGTCGTCGACCCCATGGCCGCAGCCGCGAACGCGCCCAAGAAGGGCGTCGCGGCCGCTGACGACGAGGATGCGGATATCGCCGTCGACGACGAGGATGCCGACATCGCCGAGGGCGAAGCCGCGGCAGCTACGCCGCGCCGCAAGGAGACCTTCGCCGAGCGCCGTGCGCGCCTGGCCGCCGAGAAGGCGCAGAAGGAGGTCGCCGAGGCCGCGGACGCCGAAGGCGAACAGCAGCCGGTTGAGACTGCGTCCGAGGCAGCC
>CASEEY010000008.1 GCA_949287055.1 uncultured Collinsella sp. | reverse complement strand
CGCGGCATGTGCTCGGACACGAGCGGAGTCAGCGACTCGAACATCGTCTCGTGGTCCTCGCCCACCGAGTAGCCGCCGATGCCATAGCCCGGGAAGTCGCCGCACTCCTCCAGATGACGCAGGCTGCGCAGGCGCAAATCGAGGTGCATGCCGCCCTGCACGATGCCGAACAGCGCCTGGTCGGGACGGGTATGCGCCGCATAGCAGCGCTCGGCCCACATGCTGGAGAGCTCGACCGCGCGCTCCACGTAGGCGCGCGTGGCGGGATAGCCCGGGCACTGATCGAGCTGCATGCAGATGTCCGAACCCAGCTTCTGCGCGATGGCCATGTTGTCCTCGGGTGTCCAGAACACATGGCTGCCATCGTAGTCGGTCGCGATGAAGCGGACGCCCTCGTCGGTGAGCTTGACGGCGTCGTTGTGGGAGAAGACCTGGAAGCCACCCGAATCGGTGAGAATCGGGCCGTGCCAGTTCATGAAGGTATGCAGGCCGCCGAGCTCGTCGATGAGGTCGGCGCCCGGGCGCATGGCCAAGTGATACGTGTTGGCGAGCACGATCTGCGCGCCCAGGCCCTTCACGGTCTCGGTCGGGATGCCCTTCACGTTGGCCTTCGTGCCCACCGGCATGAAGATCGGCGTCTCGATGTCGCCATGCGGCGTGTGCAGGATGCCCGCGCGGGCATGCGTCTTGGGGTCTTCGGCGACGATGTCGTAAGTGAAGAGCTTCTGGTCCATGGGCTCGCGTCCTTTGCGCTCAGGTCGTGTTCACGAGCACCCAGTATAGCGGCGCGTGGGATCGGTCGCGAGAAAAGCGCAAAAGCCCAGCGAAGTCGGCATGCGCGGGGCACTTTTGCGCGAACAGGAGAACGTAGGTATAGAAAAACATAGCCGCCCCCGTCTGCGGGGGCCTTCGTCCCCGCGAGGGTATATCATGGGACCGTGAACGCAAGCGCGCGGTCACGCACCGTGCGCATGAGAATAGGAGCCGCCATGAGCGACGAGCAGAACATCAAAAACCCCGAGATCGTGGACGAGGACGACGTTTTGGAGCCCGAAACGCAGACCCCCGCTCTCGCCGACATCGACTCCGCTGCCGATGAGGCCGACATGGCTTCGGCAGACGAGATCGAGGTGGATGAGCCGCAAGGCGAAGCCGAGCTGAACACAACGGCGACGGAAGCCCTCGACGAGGCCGATGTCTCCGGCGACGCCCCGCAGGAGACAGAAGACGCGGCGACCGAGGCATTCGGGACGATTCCGAGCTTTTTGGCACGCGACAAAGACGGCGATTTCGGTGACGACCCCGATCCGCTACCGGAGGGATTCGAGGTCATCGACGGTGGAGCCTCTCCCTCCTCCGAGCCGGTCGAGATCTCCAGCGCTCACGACGCCCCCGAGGCGGCGCAGCGCTTGGACGACATCAAGGCCGCAGGCGAGAACTTCTCGCATGCGGCAGCAGAGGCCGCGAGCAACGTGGGCGCATTCCTCACCCAAGGCGCCCGTGCGGTCCGCGAGATGAGCGCCGCCAAACGCGCGCACGCCGAGGCGCGCGGGCAGCTCGACGAACTCGATCGGCGCATCGCCGACCAGGCACGCGAGCTCGAGCAGCGCATCGACATCACCTGCAGGTTCGACCAGATCGTCGCCGAGCAGAATGCGCGCAAGAACAGCGCCCAGGCTTCCGTCAAGGCCGCCCAGGCGCTCCAGAAGAACATCCAGGAGCAGATCGACGCCCTCAAGGCCCAGCTCGAAAAGATGAAGGAAGCCGACGCCGCGACCGAAAAGCAGCTCAAGTCCGCCCTCGAGGCGGCCGAGGGTCGCGAAGAGGACGCCCGCGAGGCCGCGACGCGCCTGAAGCGCCGCCTGGCCGACGCCCAGAAGGCACTCGAGAAGGCGGAGGCCTCGGGAAAGGAGCGCGTCGAGGCGGCCGAGCACGCGGTCGCAGACGCCGAAAGCAAGCTTGCCTCCCTGCGCGAGGAGTACGCCGAGATCCAGCGCAACCCCTCCGCAAACTCCGCCGCCTACAGCGTGCGCGACACCGAACTCGCCGCTGAGATCTCGGATGTGACCGAGCAGCTGCGCCGCGCGAAAGACGAGCTTCCCCGTGTGACCGCCGACGCCCAGGCGACGCTTGCCGCCGCCCAGACAGCGGTGCGCGAAACCGAGAAGCCCATCGCCGACGCCAAGGAGTCCTTCCGCTCCATCACCGATGCGACCGCCGAGGCGCGCGACGCACTGGACGCCGCGCGCAAGGACGCCGCCGCGCGCCAAAAGGAGCTCAAGGGCAGAATCTCCGAGCAGGAAAAGGACCTGAAGGAGCAGCAGCGCGTCGAGGCGGAGGCGGCAAAGGACGCCGAGGACGCCGACCGCACGATCGCCGAGGCGACCGACATCCACGACCACCCCGAAATCACCGAGCGCATCGCCGCGGCATGCGAAGCCGATCGCGCGGAGCGCGAGGAGCAGGCCCAGCAGGTCCAGTCGCTCGCCGAGGCCGAGGCGAACGTGCGCGAGCGCACGCGCTCATCGCGCCTGCGGTTCATCGCAGCGATCGTCGGCGTGGCCGTCATCATCCTGCTCATCGTCATCCTCTGGTTCACCCTGTCGTAGCCGCACCTCCGGACACGCGGGCAGACGCATGCGCTGGCTAGGCATCGACGGCGGGGGCACGAAAACCGCCTTTTCCGTCTACGACGAACATCTGAACCGACTCGATCGGCTGGTGCTTCCCACCTGTCACTACGCGCAAGCGGGTATAGCGGGGGCTGCTGACATCCTGCGTCGCGGCGTCATGTGGGCGCGCGAGGGCGGCCTTGCCGGCTCTCGGTTCGGCATCGGCTTTTCGATCTGCGGATACGGCGAGAATCCCGAAGCCGACGAGGCGCTGATGCGCTGCGCCGACAGCTTGGCCGACGGATGCCCCTACGTCGTCGTCAACGACGTCGAGGCTGCCTGGGCCGCCGGTCTTGCGATGGCCGACGGCATCGCCTTAATCTCGGGGACGGGCTCCATCGCGCTGGGCGTGCGCGGCGAACGGCAACTGCGCTGCGGAGGATGGGATTATGAGATCGGCGATGAAGGCAGCGCCGGATGGATGGGAAAAGAGCTCCTGCGCGCCTTCACGCGCCAATGCGACGGGCGCGACCCGCGCGGCCCGCTCTACGATATCGTCCGACGCGAGCTCGCCTTAAGCGACGACTACGGGATCATCCCCTTCGCACAGGCCTCCATGGGACAGCGGGGCACCATCGCCGCGCTCTGTCCCCTCGTCACGCAGGCGGCGCGCGCTGGCGACACGAGCGCGCTCGGTATCTTTGCCCGCGCCGCGCAGGAGGAGGCTGATATGGTGCGTGCCATCGCGGACGCCCTGTTCGCCGACGGTGCCCTCGACCCGATTCCCGTCACCTATGTCGGCGGGACCTTCAACGCCAAAGAGCTTATCCTGCGCCCCCTCGCGGCGGCGCTCCCCTCCTCCTGCCAGCTGGTTGCACCCCGGCGCGAGCCGGATTTGGGACCCGTGCTCATCCTTCGCTCCCAGCTGGACCGCATGGCGTAGCACGCCGGTGGGTACGATGGTGCCGAGGCGCCACATGGCACCCGCATCGTCCCGTCAAGGCGCAAAAGGAGCGAACATGATCGTCACGACCACCCCCTCTGTCGACGGCTACCGTATCACCGGGTACTACGGCATCGTGTTCGGCGAGGTCATCACCGGCATCGACTTCATCAAGGACCTCGGCGCGAGCCTGCGCAACATCGTCGGCGGCCGCAGCAAGGGATACGAGGACGAGCTCATCGAGGCGCGTCGGGAAGCGCTCGCCGAAATCGAGCAGCGCGCCGCCGAGATGGGCGCTCACGCCGTGGTGGGAGTCGACGTCGACTACGAGGTGCTCGGCCAGGGCGGCATGCTCATGGTGAGCGCGAGCGGCACCGCCGTCACCCTCGAGGCGATTCGCTGACGATGCTCGATAATCTCTAAGGTCTTATTGCCTTCAGGATGGCGTTGACGGGGCCGGGTTGGAACCTTCGCCGCACGTCGGCCATGCGCGCCGGGATGTCGATATGCTGCGGGCAATGGCGAGCGCACGCCCCGCATGACATGCAGTTGCTCGCCAAGCGCGGCGTAGCCGTCCGCACCGCACTCGCCGTGAAGTACTGCTGCATGCCGGTGAACCATCCATGGGCGAAGCTCGCGTTGTAAGCCGCGAAGCACCCCGGGATGTTGATGCCGTGCGGGCAGGGCATGCAGTAATTGCAGCCCGTGCACGGCACGCGATTCGCCCGCTCGAACAGCTCGACGACACGGGCGATCGTCGCAAGCTGTTTCTCGGTCATCGTATTCGGAAGGGCGCGCTCGGCGATGTCGGCGTTGGCGTCGACCATTTCAGGAGAGCTCATGCCCGACAGCACCATGGTCACCTCGGGATGGTTCCACACCCAGCTCAAGCCCCAGTCGGCAGGAGTTGCCAGCCCCTGCTCCCCTGCCTGTGCGAGCAGACGCGCCGCGGACGCGGGCAGCTTGTCGGCAAGGCGCCCGCCCAGCAGCGGCTCCATGACAAACACCGCCATGCCGCGGGCCGCCGCCGCATGCAACCCCGCCGTACCCGCCTGGTAGCGCTCGTTGACGTAGTTGTATTGGATCTGGCAGAAATCCCAATCGTACGCATCGAGCAGCACCGGGAAATCATCCGTGCTGCCATGAAACGAGAACCCGATGGCCCGGATCGCGCCGCTCGCCTTCTTGCGCGCGATCCAGTCCTCGATCCCCAAGGCGCGCACGCGCTCCCATTGCGCCGGGCTCGTGATGTTGTGCAGCAGATAGTAATCGATGTGGTCCGTGCGCAGACGGCGCAGCTGCTCGTCGAAAAACCCATCGAAGTCCTCAGCGCGCTTGCAGGACGCGTGCGGCAGCTTGGTTGCAAGAAAGACGCGCTCGCGCACGCCGGCCTGCGCGAGCGCAGCGCCGACCGCCGACTCGTTGCCGGGATAGAGATACGCGGTATCCAGATAGTTGATGCCTCGCTCAACCGCACGCTCGATAATCGCCCGCGCCGCGCGCGGATCGGGTTTGCCGAGCGCGAACCCGGGAAAGCGCATGCACCCCAAGCCGAGCGCGGAGATGCGATTGCCGGATTTCGGATCTATGCGAACCTGCATGAAGACTCCTGATACGCGGGGACACCGAAGCCCATTGTAGCGCCGCCCCGACCGTGCACCCCGCCGCGCACAGCGCTATGCTACAGCCTCTTGAATCTTGGCGATCAGGTCCGCCTTCGAGGACGCGACCACGAGCTTGCCGTCGATGCGCGCGAACACGCGCTCGCCCCGCTCCGATTTCTTGACGCAGGCGTGGACGCAACCTTCCTTCCAGGCATCTTTGGGGATGATGCCTTTCAGGTCTTTCGCCTTGATTCCCGTGCACTTCTTGCATATCTTGACGACTGGCTTTCCCATGTCTTCCCCTTCTCGGCTCTAATTGCTACCGAGATTGTTACATATGGCTAACCGATCGAATGTCTCCAAACGACCCACCACGCAGCCTCCATATGGGACGCCGGCCTTCTTAGCGCGCATCAGGAGCGCTCGCGATACCACCGGACAAACGCGGCGATCGCTAGGGCCGCGAACACGATGGGCAGCAAGCGCAGAGCGCCGACGAGCACCGTCCCCACAAAGGATAGGACAAGTGAGATGACCGCTGCGATGACCAGCAGGATCGCGATATAGATCAAAAACTCCATGCGTCTCCCGTCAAAACGTCTTTCAGCTGCATTATGCCTGAAAAACGTCGAGCGGGCCACGGCGGGCCGCACCCGCGTCAGATGGCGACGATGCGCTACACTGGCTCATACCACCATCGCGGAAGGAGCGAGGCCATGGGGATGTTCGACAGATTCGTGACGGGAAACCGGCGAGGTGGCGGCGAGCAGGCACGTCGCAGCCCCGTCGAGCTCCAGCTGATCGAGCGCTTGCAGAACGCCATAGCCGAGCACCCCGAAAACACCCCTCGGCTCCGCCTCCGCTTGCATTTCGGCGGGCGCGTCCAGGGCGTCGGATTTCGTTGGACGAACCAGGGGCTCGCGCGCGAGCGCGGGCTTTCCGGATGGGTCGTGAACCGATCTGACGGCTCGGTCGATATGGAGATACAGGGAACGCCCCAGCAGATCGTGATGCACCTCGACCGACTCCATGCATACTACCTCGGATTTAACAACAATATCTGGCTGGAGGACGAGCGCGAGATATCGTCCGTGCCCGATGAGCGAACATTCGAGGTGCGTTTTGAAACCGGCCTCGACCTATAATGGTGCGACCGCGCTCGAATCCTGTCCGCGCGCATGAAAGGATCGCACGTGAACGTCACGATATACACTGACGGCGCCGCTCGCGGCAACCCCGGCCCGGGGGGCTATGGGGCCGTGCTGCGCTACACCGCACCGTCCGGCAAGGAGCACGTGCTCGAGCTCTCGCGCGGCTACGAGCGGACGACCAACAACCGCATGGAGCTCATGGGCGTCATCGCAGCGCTCGAGGTCCTGAACCGCCCCTGCTCCGTCGAGCTGCACTCCGATTCCCAATACGTGGTCAATGCGTTCAACAAGCACTGGATCGAGGGATGGATCAAGCGCGGCTGGAAAACCGCCGGCAAGAAGCCCGTCAAAAACCCCGACCTCTGGAAACGCCTCCTCAAGGCGATGGAACCCCATGACGTGCGCTTCATCTGGGTCAAGGGCCATGCCGGACACACGTTCAACGAGCGGTGCGACCAGCTCGCCACGACGGCGGCCGACAACGGGCCGTTGCACTGCGACACGGGGTTCAACGAAAGCGACGCGGACTGAGCGCGGCGTATCCATTCTGTGGACGACGCGCGTTATCTTGATTCCCCATCTCTCTTCTGGTGAAATGCTGTTAGTAACCGTTCACGATAAGGGAGGCGGCTCATGTCTGTTCAGCGCAGAAACACCAAACAGCGAGCCCTCGTCCTCGACGCTGTCCGCAATCGTTGCGACCATCCGACCGCAGAGGATATCTATCTGGATGTCCGCCACCGCGACGAGCGGATCAGCCGCGCCACGGTCTACCGCAATCTGCGCCTTCTTGAGCAGACCCATGCGATCACCTGCGTCAAAGCCCCCGGTGGCGACCGCTTCGACCTTCGCCTCGATGCCCACTGCCACGTGGTCTGCATCGAGTGCGGCACGGTCATCGACGCGACGGTGCCCTACGACAAGGCCGCGGACCAATCGGTCGCGCAGGCGACCGGCTTTACCATCACCTCGCACAGCACCATCTTCGAAGGCGTGTGCCCCGCGTGCCGGGCACGCGGCCAGGTGAAAGCCGCCAACTAGGCGCGCCGCACGGCGATACCGCACCTAGTCCGCTGAATTGTCGCGCGATATCCTCTTGAGCTTCTCGTATATGACGTTGAGCGAGCGATACATCTGGACGCGCTGAATATCGCCCAGTTCCTCGCCTGTTTCCTGCACGACGGCGCGAATGATCTCGTTGGCCTCGGCGGTCACGGTACGGCCGCGCTCGGTCAGGCGCACCGGTGCGCGATAGCGAGAGCCGGTACCCTGCTCATCCTGCACCTCGACGTACCCCTCGCCCTCGAGGCGCGCGAGGGTGCGCGACACGGCGGCTCGGGTGACGTCAGCCTCGCGTGCAAGCTCGGAGCCGGTCAATCCCTCCTCATGCCGCCCCAGGTAATACAGGCACATGATGTCCGAACCCTTGAGGCCGAGCTTGGTCGCCTCGACCGTCTTGATGCGCTGAATCTCTTTGGAAATGAGTGTGATGAGTCCGACGAAATCCTCGAACCGCGACGCTTCCACAGCGCTCACCTCTCATTCTGCGTAATGTTGACTTGTCAACATTACTATATACCACGTCGCCGCGTTCTCAGTCACTTCAAGACCGAGACCGCGGCGCGATTTCGCAGCCACGTGGCCGTACAGCGAAGCGGTTTACGCTACGGCTCGATGATGACCTCTCGATGCTGAGCATCCACGATCTGCTTCGCCTCGATGGCGGCGCCCAGATAGCGCTCCACGGATGCGGCGAGCTCATCGATAGCGGCAGAGAGCTCCTCAATCCGGTCGGGCTCGACGCACTCGATGATCAGAAACGCGTTGCGCGAGTCATCCGTCAGGGCCGTGCGCACGCCGTCGCGCCAGTTCCAGCACCGGCACACCGCGCCCGCGTCATCGAGATAGCACAGCTCGCCGGGAAGGGTCGGATCGTCGTGCTCGTCGGAGCCGAGCGGCAAGAAGGTGTCCCCGCCCTGCGTAACCGTCAGGCGCAGGTCGCCCTGGAACGCATCGATGTCCTCGCCGCCCACGGGCAGGGCATAGGTGAGCGAAACGGCGTTGTAGATATCGACAGAAGGCGTGATCGGGCCCACGGGATTTCCCTTGAGCACGCGCTTGAGCAGATTCTCGATCGAGCAGCGGGCGCCCTTCTTCGTCTTGAACCTACGATAGGCCTCGCGCCAGGCCTTCACCGGTGCGTTATCGGAGATCGTATCGCTCGTCAGGTGACGCTCGGCCATCATGTTGGCGCGGACGAGCAAGCGCTCGAGCTCGGCTTTGTCCTCATCGGAAACCTCGTCGGCGCGCTTCATGCCGCGCGCGACGACGACGCCGATCGCGGCGTCGGGGAACAGCCCCCAAAACGAATCGTCGGTCACGAACTTCTTCATAGCGAATGCCTCCTTATCGAAAAAGCGCCCACTGCCGGCCGCCTTCAAAGTCCTACGGTGCCGGCGCGTGGGCGCTTGCGCGTCGCCCGCATCCGGAGATGCGGGCTCTTTATCAGTGCCCCATTCTACCATCGAGCAGGGCAGACGGTCGCCTTAACGGCGGGCCTTGGCGAGATCCTCGAGCTGGACGCCGGGATAGCGCTTGTTGAAGTTATCGCGGAACTTCTGGGCAAGGTCGGCGGCGCAGCGGTCGTACTCCTCGCCATCGGCCCACGTGGAGCGCGGAGTGAGCAGGTCGGTCGGAACGCCCGGGCATGCCAGCGGCACGTCGACGTCGAACACGTCGTCGTGACGGTAGCCGGCAACATCGAGCTCGCCGGTCTGCGCGGCCTTGACCAGCGCGCGGGTGTGGAACAGCGCGATGCGGTGACCAACGCCGTACGGACCGCCGGTCCAACCGGTGTTGACCAGGTAGACGCGCGTGTTGTTCTGAGCGATCTTCTCGCCCAGCAGGTAGGCGTAGGTCATGTGATCGAGCGGCATGAACGGCTCGCCGAACAGCGCGGAGAACGTGGGCTGCGGCTCCTTGACGCCCAGCTCGGTGCCGGCGACCTTGGCGGTGTAGCCGGTCAGGAAGTGGAACATCGCCTGCTCGCGGGAGAGCTTGGAAATCGGGGGCAGCACGCCGTAGGCGTCAGCGGTCAGGAAGAGCACGACGCTCGGAATCTCGCCGGTGCCGGACTCGACCACGCGCTCGATGTGCTCGAGCGGGTAGGCGGCGCGGCCGTTCTCGGTGATGGAGCTGTCGGAGTAAACGGCGGCGCGGGTACGGCGATCGAGCTTGACGTTCTCGGAGACGCTGCCGAAGCGGATGGCGTCGAAGATGTCCGGCTCGCGCTCGCGCGTGAGGTCGATGGTCTTGGCGTAGCAGCCGCCCTCGATGTTGAACACGCCGCGCGGGCTCCAGCCGTGCTCGTCGTCACCGATGAGCAGGCGATCGGGATCGGCGGACAGCGTGGTCTTGCCGGTGCCGGACAGACCGAACAGGATGCAGGTCTTGCCGGTGACGGGATCGACGTTGGCCGAGCAGTGCATGGGCAGCACGCCGTCCTCGATGGGAAGCAGGTAGTTCATCATCGTGAAGACGGCCTTCTTGATCTCGCCGCAGTAACCGGTACCGGCGACGACGATCTTCTTCTTGTTCATGTCGAGGATGACGGCAGCGGGCTCGACGCCGTCGCGATCGCGCGAGCACACGTAGGAGGGCGCAGCGAAGACCAGGATGTCGGGGCGACCGAACACCTCGAGCTCATCGGCCGTGGGGCGCACGAGCATGTTCTGGATGAACAGCGCCTGATGGGCGCGCTCGCACACGACCATGACCTTGCGCGCATACTGGCGGTCGGCACCCGCATAGCCGCGGATGACGAAGAGGTGACGGCGCTGAGACATGTAGCGCGTGACGTTCTTGCGGACGCGCTTGTAGGTCTTCTCGTCGATCGGCTTGTTGGTGGAGCTGTTCCAGTTGATGTTCCTCTCGGCATCGCCGGTGTCCACGATGTAGCGGTTCTCGGGCGAACGGCCGGTGAAGGCACCCGTGCTCACGGAAAGCGATCCGGTGGAGGTGAGGTAACCCTCGTGGTGGGAGATGGCGTGCTCGATGAGCTTGGCAGGACTCCAGTCAACGTGCACGCGGTCGATATCGCAGTCGATACCGGACTCCAGCAGGATTGTCTCGATCATAGACAGCAACCTTTCCTACGCTGGCGCGCACCGGAAGGCGACGCGCCCCGATTGATACCGCGAAAAGTCTGGCGCACGCCGCAAATATGGAGAAATGACGGCGCACTTCATTGATAATAGCCGGTTCGCTTGCGACCCGTATACCAAAATCGGGGCAAAAAACAGCGAAAGGACCTCACCAAGGCGTGCACGGCGCACCTTGACAAGGAGCGCATTCCATGCTTTCCCCTCACCATGTAGACGACGTCGCCCATGCGTTCCATCGAACCGACTGGAAAAGCCGAGCGTATCGGTGTGAAAACTGAACGCCACCCATACGCGCCCTCGACAGGACTGCGCACCGGGGCGCTACGCGAAAACGAGCGCGATGACCGACATGGCGACGAGGAACCCCAGCACATAGGGCAGCACGCCATGCAGCAGCTCGGCGTCTTTTCCCACCACCCGCACGGAGGCAAGGCCGATGGCGAGCGTCTGGGGTGACAGCATCTTGCCCGCCGCCACGCCCAGCTCGTTCAAGGCGACCATCCAGTACGGATCGGTGCCGAGCGCCTCGGCGGCCTGACTCTGGATAAGGCCGAACAGCATGGCGGAGCTCGTGCCGGAGCCCGTGACGAACGCGCCGACCATGCCGATCCAAGGCGCCACGAGCGGATAGAGCGAGCCGGTCACCGCAATGCAGAACGAGGAGATGGACGAGATCATCCCCGCATAGCCCATTACCTTTGAGCAGCCGAGCACGGCGAGCATGGTGATGACCGTCGGCATCATCTGACGCACGGTGGAGGCGAACACGCGGCCCATCTGCCCTGCGTCGGCGCCCTGGATGCGCCCTCCGATAACGGCGGCGGCAAGGATCCAGACGCCCGGCGTGTTCACCCACGAGAACGACAGCGAACCGGGATTCTCCCCCGTGTAGAGCGTGACCGTCGAGCTGAAACGGGCAAGCGACTCGTTGACGGGCGGGACGAGCTTCGAGGAACCCATGAGCAGGATGAAGATCAGGATGAAGGTGGACCAAGCGCTCAGCGCGCCGGAAAGGGAGATGGGTTCGCCCCCCTCGGTCTCAAGATGAAAGCGCGGATCGAGCGCACCGGCGCGCTCGACGCGCATGCTGGCAAGCGCCGTCGCCGCGAGCGAGCAGATGCTGCCCACCACCACGGAGAGCTCCGGTCCCACGAATGCCGCCACGGCCGCCGTAGGCGCGACAAACGAAGCGCCGGAGACCAAAGCGACCAGCCCGACGCCGGACAGGCGCGCACGCACCGTTGTCCGGCGCGCATCATCGGTCCCCGCGACGAGCACGATCAGAAACGGCGCGACCATAAAGAACGGAGCGAGCTGGAGCGCCTCGACGAACGCGAGGCGCGCAGGGTCGAGCCCCACCAGGCCCGCCAGCGACACCGTCGGGATGCCGATGGAGCCGAAGGGCGTGGGCACGCCGTTGGCAAGCAGGCACATGAGCACCGCCGGCAGCGGCTTGTAGCCCAGGCCGACGAGCATGCCGGCAGGAATCGCCACCGCGGTCCCGAAGCCCGCCATACCCTCCATGAAGCCGCCGAAACACCAAGCGACCAACAGCGCGAGAATCCGCCGGTCACTCGAGATAGAGCAGATCATCCGGCTGATGGTACCCATGGCGCCCGTGCTCACGCACAGGTTGTACGCGAAAACCGCGGCGATGATGACGAGCACGATCGGCCAAAGCGCCATGCAGAAGCCCTCAAGGCTCGCCGTCGCCACCTCCCGCATCGGCAGATGCCACACGATCAGCGCCAAGGCGCACGCAAGGACAAACGAGCCGAGTGCGGCCTTCCAAGCAGGGAGCCTGAACACCAGCAGGACCACAACCAACCACAGGATAGGCACGAGCGCCAGAACAAACGCGAGCGGATCCATAGGCCCTCCCTCAAGGAAGCGAAACTAGGAAAATCAAAATGGAAAATAATTTTCCTCCCCTGAGAAAGGATAGCTCACCTCGAGCGCTTGAACCGCGGGAACCCCATGCGTTACCGGCATGTTTCGACATGATTTTGGCGACTGGCCCGGGCATGCTACCCTCTCGTATGAACTACCCAATCGGTCACCGAGGAGCTTCATGGCGAACTCACCGCTCGACAGGATTCGCGATCTCAAAGGCGCACGAGACGCCGCGCGCGGAGCGGCCAAGCCTCGGTTCCGCCAGGCGCCCGAAGGCTCCGTACCGGTCGGCGTCACCGTGCGCCGCCCCTCCTCGTCTCGGCAGCCCGGCCCGATCGCTCGATTGATCAACCGCTGGTGGACACGCCTTCTGGAGGCGATTTTCTCCGGTTCCTTCTCCGAGCAGGAGGCGCGCTACGAGGACGGCAGCACCGGGCGCGACTACCTGTGGAACACGCTCGGCACCGCCCTGTGGGGCTGCTCGTTTCCCGTGCTCACCATCGTGGCCACGCAGCTTGCGGGCGCCGAGGGAGCAGGCATGTTCTCCATGGCCTTCGTCGTGGGAACGCTGCTGATGATCGCCGCGAACTTCGGCGTGCGCAACTACCAGGTCTCCGATATCGATGAGGCGAACTCGTTCTCCTCCTACCAAGCGCATCGATGGGTCACCGGCATCGCCGCCCTCGTCGCCGGCACGCTCTACTGCACGCTGCGCTCCTATGACGCCTCGATGACGACCATCTGCCTGGGGGTGTTTACCTACAAGGTCGTCGACGGCGTCGCCGACGTATACGAGGGCCGTCTCCAGCAGGCCGACAAGCTCTATCTCGCCGGTATCAGCCAGACGGTCCGGTCCGCCTGCGCGATCGTCGCGTTCGCCGCGCTGCTGTTCGTCACGCGAAGCCTGGAGGTCGCCTCCGTCGCCATGGCGGTCGCCGCCGTCGCCTCGCTCGTATTGCTGAGCATACCTTTGGCGCTGCTTGAGACCGACAAGTCACGGCCGATGGCAATCGATGAGGTCACCCGCCTGTTCCGCCAAGGCGCTCCCCTGTTCGCCGCGCTGTTCCTGTTCAACCTCATCGAGAGCATGCCCAAATTCGCGATGGAGGGCACGCTCGCCTATGAGAACCAGCTGTACTTCAACGCGCTCTACTTCCCTGCACAGGGCATATTGCTCACCGTCGGGTTCATCTACAAACCCCAGCTCGTGCGCCTGGCGAGCATCTGGGCAAACCCGCGTCGCAGGCGCCGGTTCGACCTGGTCATCGCAGCCGTCATGTGCGTGGTGGTAGCGCTGTGCATCGCGACCGCCGCGATCATGGGCACGGTCGGCATTCCGTTCATGAGCTTCGCCTACGGCCTGGACTTCGAGCGGTTCCGCGCCCTGTCCTACCTCATGGTCGCCGCGGGAGGCATCACGGCGGCGATCGACTTTCTGTACGCCATCATCACGGTGCTGCGTCGCCAGGGCGACGTCATGCGCCTCTACCTTGTCGCCTTTGTGGCATCCGCCATCCTGCCGTTCGTGCTCGTGCGCATCCTCGGCCTCACGGGAGCGGTGGTGAGCTATCTGGTCGTCATGGCGGTGCTGCTCGCCCTGCTGATCTGGCAGTACGCGCAGATTCGCCAGGAAATCACGCGCGCCCGCGACCCCTTCGCAAGCTAGCGCGGAATTACGCCTGACCTTATCTCACGCATTCGCGCGCTATTCGCCCTCTTCGATGTCGGCGTAGAAAATGCGGCGGTCATCCAGACGCATGACGCCGACGCGGCCGACGGGCGCGCCGCCTGCGGCCGAGCAGTCGATATCGACGCGGTCGGCGACGCCGCCGGTATCCCAGCTGGCACCGACCTCGACCATGCAGGCCCGCCCATCTGGCGAAAGCACCGGCTCGCACATGTTGTTCGCATAGCGATACAGCAGAATCGACGGCGTATGCCCCGCGATGACAACCGGACCCGTCCCGTCGCGGGCGACCAGGCCCGTCGGCTCGCTCCAGAACTCACCGCGGATCCAAAGCAGGTCCTCGGGGTCTTGCGCCTCCATGCCGGCGCGCAGCACGTCATGCGGAACGCGCGCGAACCCCTCTTCGGGACCGTAGCCTGCACAGGCGAGGTACCCGCGCAGCGCGAGCGCGTCGATGCCGGCATGGCATAGCAGGTATGACCTGCCCCCTACCTCGACGACATCCCACAGCGGCAGGTTCTCGATCCAGTTGAGCAGCTCGAGATATTCGTCGCGCGGAAGCGCATCGAGCCCCGCGGCGGTCGAGGAGCCGCCGTTCATCTCCCAGGTGAGCAAGTCGAGCTGCTCGCCGGTAGCAAGGGCAGTGAGCAGCATGTCCTCGTGGTTGCCCAGCAGCACGCGAGCACGGGGCAGGCCGTGCACCAAGCGCAGCACGCCGACGGGATCCGGCCCGCGATCGACCATGTCGCCGAGCACATAGACGGTATCGTCCGGGCCGGGAGCGGCGAGCTCGAGCGCTCGATCCAACGCGCGCAGATGGCCGTGCGCATCTGAGGTCACGAATGTCGCCACGCGTCGCCCCCCTCACCTTAACCTTCAACTTGAACCTTATTGTAGCGCGATAGGACCGTTGCACACGAATCTGCACGCCCCGTCCACGCTGTTTCGCGCGATGCATAGGATTGCGCTCGTTTCGTATACGTAAACGAATGCTGACGGAATACTCCACTATGCTAGAGTAGTTCGAACCGATTCCCGTATTTTGGAGGTTCATCCCGCATGGCGCGCGTGCATAACTTCTCCGCCGGACCCGCTGCGCTGCCCGCAAGCGTTCTGTCCGAGATCGCCGCAGAGCTGCCCGACTACCGCGGATGCGGCATGTCGGTTCTGGAGATGAGCCATCGATCTGCCGCTTATCAGCAGATCTTTGACGAGACCGAGGCATGCCTGCGCCGCGTGCTGAGCATACCCGACACCTACGCGGTCCTGTTTTTGCAGGGCGGCGCCACGCTCGAGTTCGCCGCGATTCCGCTGAACCTCATGCATACGGGGCGCGCCGGCTACGTCGTATCCGGCCACTTCGCTAAAAAGGCCTGGCAGGAGGCAGCGAAGTACGGTGACGCCGCCCTGTTGGCGAGCAGCGAGGATACCGGTTTTGACCGCATCCCCGACCTCGCGCCCGTCGAGGCGCGCTGCCGCGAGGAGCGCTTCGATTACGTCCATATCTGCCAGAACAACACGATCTTCGGCACGATGTACCGCGAACTGCCCGACACCGGCGACATCCCGCTCGTGGCAGACGTCTCGAGCTGCTTTCTGTCCTTTCCCCTCGAGGTTGAGCGCTACGGGCTGATCTATGCCGGCGCCCAGAAGAATGCAGGTCCTGCGGGCGTGACCGTCGTGATCGCCCGTCGCGACCTGCTGCAGGACCCGGCGCTCGCCATCTGCCCTTCCTACCTGGACTACCGCACGCAGGCCGCCAAGGGATCCATGCTCAACACGCCCAACACGTTTGGCATCTATGCCTGCGGCAAGGTGTTCTCTTGGATCGAACAGACCGGTGGCCTCGCCGCCATGGAACAGCGCAACCGTGCCAAAGCCGATGCGCTCTACCGCGTACTCGACGAAAGCGAGGTGTTCTGCGGCACTGCGCGCCCCGGTTCCCGCTCGATCGCCAACGTCACGTTCCGCACGCCGACGCCCGAGCTCGACGCCGCCTTTGTCGCCGGTGCCCGCGCCCGCGGCATCGAGGGCATCGGCGGCCACCGCCTGGTCGGCGGCATGCGCGCGAGCATCTACAATGCCGTCACCATGGAATCTGTCGAGGCGCTTATCGACTACATGCGCGATTTCGAAGCGCAGCACGCCCCGTCGACACGATCGCGCTAGCCCGCATCCGCGGGCCCCACGCCGCATCTGGCAAAGGGGGCGTGCCGCTTTGCCAGGTCCGTATCGCGATGAAGAACGAAGGAGCTTATCCCATGCGCTATATCAAGACCATCGATGACATCACCAAAGACGGCGACGTCGAGTTCGGCGACGGCTACGAGTTCGTGGAGGAGACGGCCGACGCGGACGCTATCCTCATGCGCTCCACCGACCTGCACGGCTACGACCTGCCCGACTCCATCCGCGCCATCGCGCGCTGCGGTGCCGGCGTGAACAACATCCCCATCGAGGAGTACGCGAAGCGCGGCGTCGTCGTGTTCAACTCCCCCGGCGCCAACGCCAACGCCGTCAAGGAGATCGTCATCGCCATGATGATCATGTCCAGCCGCGGTATCGTGCAGTCCATGGAGTGGGTGCGGGCCAACGCGGACGACCCCGACATCCTCGTAAACGCCGAGAAGGCCAAGAAGGCCTTCGTCGGCCACGAGCTCAAGGGCAAGCGCGTCGGCGTGATCGGCCTCGGCAACGTGGGATCCAAAGTCGCAAACGCCTGCGTCTATCTGGGCATGGACGTCTACGGTTACGACCCGTTCATCTCCGTCGAACACGCGTGGGCCCTGTCCCAGGAGGTCCAGCGCGTGGGCACGCTCGAGGACCTCTGCCGCAACTGCGACTACCTCACGCTGCACGTCCCCTCCAAGGCCGACACCGTCAACATGATCTCCACCGAGCAGCTCGACCTGCTCGCACCCGGCGCCGTGCTCGTGAACTTCGCGCGCGAGACCATCGTGGACGAGGACGCGGTCGACACCGCCCTGCACAGCGGACGCCTCTCCTGGTTCGCCACCGACTTCGCCACGCCCAAGACCGTCCTCATGCCCAACACGTTCATCACCACGCATTCCGGCGCGGGCACCGGTGAGGCCGAGGCCAACTGCGCCGACATGGCCATCTCCGAACTCAAGGACTACCTGGAGAACGGCAACATCGCGCACTCCGTGAACTACCCCGCATGCTCCATGGGCAAGGCGCGCGCCGCATCCCGCATCGCCTGCCTGCACGCCAACGTGCCCAACATGATCGGACAGATCACCCGCATCCTCGCCGACGACAACGCCAACGTTCAGCGCATGGTCAACGAGAGCGCCGGCGAGAACGCCTACACGATGTTCGACACCGACGAGCACCTCGACAGCTCCACCATTGAGGCCTTGAAGCGCATTCCCGCCGTCTACCGCGTGCGCGTGATCAAGTAGTCGCGTCGCCGCAGGCATCGCATCGCGTACGGGGCCCTGTCCTACAATGTGGGACAGGGCCTTATCCGCCATCGAGCATGCAGGAGGTTGGCGTGGACGCGTGGAGCGTGGCACAGGAGCTGGTGCGTATCGACAGCACCGATCCGGGAGCATATGAGGGCGCGGTCGGATGCGCGGTCGCGTCAATGGTCGAGGCGCGCGTGGCGAAGCTGCCGGATGCCGTCAGGCGTCACGTCTCCCTTGAGCGGCTCGAGGTGCTGCCCGGCAGGAGCAACCTCATGGTGACGGTTCCGGGAACGGGTACCGAACCGCGCCTTGTTTACATCTGCCACATGGATACGGTCGTGACAGGCGACGGATGGTCGCCTGAAACCCCGCCGTTTGACGCCGTCGTGCGCGACGACCGGCTCTATGGCCGCGGCGCCTGCGACATGAAAAGCGGTCTTGCCTGCGCGCTCTCGGCGCTGTTCGGCCTTCTCGACGACATCGAGGCGCAAGGCTCGCTCCCCCGCCGCGGATTCTCGCTGATCTGCACCGTGGACGAGGAAGATCAGATGCGCGGCGTCGAGGCGGCCATCGAAGCGGGATGGGTGGGATCGAGCGAATGGGTGCTCGACACCGAGCCGACCGACGGGCAGATCCAGGTGGCGCACAAGGGCCGCACCTGGTTTGAGCTGACGATGACCGGAATCACAGCGCACGCAAGTCAACCGTGGCAAGGCGCCGACGCGATCGCCGCGATGGCGGAGGCAGTCTCTAAGATACGGCGTGCGTTCGCCACGCTCCCCGCACACGACGAGCTCGGCCCTGCCACCGTCACGTTCGGTCAGATCACAGGCGGCTATCAGCCCTATGTGGTACCTGATGCGTGCACGGCCTGGATCGACATGCGCCTCGTGCCGCCGACGGACACGCAAGCCGCCCGTCGCATCGTCACCGATGCGATCGACGCGGCGGAGACAGCCGTACCGGGTACGCATGGCAGTTTCCGGATCACCGGCGACCGCCCCGCCATCGAGCGCGATCCCGCCTCTCCGCTGCTCGCCGCGCTGTCCGATGCCGTCCGAGCTGCAACCGGACAACCTGCCGAGATAGGATTTTTCACCGGCTACACCGATACCGCCGTCATCGCCGGCACCTGTTCCAACCGCACCTGCCTGTCCTACGGCCCCGGATCGCTCGCGCTCGCCCACAAGCCCAACGAGTACGTGCCGAAAGCCGACGTAGTGCGCGTGGAGGCCGTGCTTCGGACCCTCATGCGCAAAGCGCTCTGGCACGCGGGCTGCCAGGCGGACGCCACGTCCTAGGCGACCAGCAGCGCCATGAGCGGAATCGTGACGATCGAGGCGAAGACCGACAGGAACATGCCCTGCATCACCGGCTTGGCATCCATGCCGTACATGAGGCAGTACAGGATGCCGTTCGTGGCGACGGGCATGGCCTGACCGAGCACGATAACCGCCAACGTGAGCTGCGTGGGGGCGATGCCTCGAAACGCACAAAGTAGCAGCAGCGGCACGCCGACCAGACGCATGGCGCAGGCGACATAGGCGCGCCAGTTGGTCACCATCTCGCGGGCGGAATAGTTCGCCAGCGACGAGCCGCAGATGAGCAGAGCCGCCGGAGTGGTGAACGCACCGCAGTTGGACAGGCCGTCGCCCAGCACGCCCAGATCGTTGATGCCGGCGAGCGCCATCGCGAGCACGACCACGCTGGCACCGAGCATGGGCGACAGCAGCCGCTTTGCGCTCTCGCGTGCAGCCTTTGCGGCACCCCCTTCAGGAATGCCCGAGATCATGAGGACGCCAGCGCTGCTGGAAAGGATGTACCACGGGATGTTGGCGATGGCGGCATAGAGCACCGCATCGGGCCCCAGCACCGCCCCAAGCACGGGAAACCCGATGAACCCGACGTTGCCGAACGCGATAACGAAGCTGTAGGCGCCGCTTTCAGGAGCGCGCATGAGGCGCGGCACGACCAGGGCGGCGACCACCGCAATGATGTAGCCGACTGCTGATAGCCCCAGCAATTGGAGCAGCACTTCGGCGGCAGGCAGCTCCCGGTCGCACACGGACACCAAGATCATGCACGGCAGCGTGATGTTGATCACGAGCTTGGACAGCACGCTGTCAAACTCGCCACCCATGAAGCCGAGCTTGTGGGCGGCATAGCCGATGATGATGGGGATGGCGAGCGTCACCATCGTCAAAGCGGTGTCGATAAATCCCATACGAAGCACTATCTCCCGACGTTTCCAATGCGTAAGGTCTTCAGGATACACCCGCCCGCTGCGGTATCATGACGAGACAGCAAACCCGATTCGGCCAGAAAGGCACCGATATGCGCGTGCTTCCCTTCCCCTGCATTCGCCCCGTCCCCGCACATGCCGCTGAGGTCGCGGCGCTGCCCTACGACGTCTTCGACCGCGCCGAGGCTGCCGCATACGTGCAGGAGCGGCCGCTGTCGTTTCTGAACATCGACCGTCCGGAGACGCAGTTTGCGCCCGACCAGGACATGTACGCACCGGAGGTCTACGCTCGCGCCGCCGAGCTGCTGCATGAGCGCCTGGACGATGGAACCTACATCGCCGATACTAACCGCGCCTACTACATCTACGAGCTGCGCTGCGGCGCGCACACGCAAACGGGCCTGGTGGGCGTCTGCGCAATCGATGAGTATGAGGACGGGACCATCAAGCGCCACGAGCTCACGCGTGAGGACAAGGAGCGCGACCGCATCGAGCACATGCGCGCGCTGGGCTGTCAGACTGGCCCCATCTTTTTGACCTATCGCGACCAGCCCGTGCTGGATATCATCATCAACGCAGCAAAGGAATCCACGCCGATCTATCGCTTTACCGACGACGAGGGCGTGGAACAGACGGTGTGGGAAGTCGTGCGCGAAGATGCCGTCGAGGCGATTCATTCCATGTTCGCCCATGTGCCCTGCGCCTATATCGCCGACGGGCACCATCGCACCGCCTCGGCGGTGAAGGTCGCCCAAGCCATGCGCGACCAGGCGCGCAAGGACGGCACGCTCACCGGCAAGGAGCCGTTCAACTTCTTCCTGTCGGTGCTGTTCCCCGCAAGCCAGCTCGCGATCCTGCCGTATAACCGCGTGGTCGCCGATCGCGCTGGGCTTTCCGTCGACGAGCTGCTGGATCGCGTGCGCGCGGCAGGCTTCGACGTCATCGAGGCGGATGCCGCCGTAAAGCCCGGGACGGCGGGTGTGGTCGGCATGTTTACCGACGGCCGCTGGTGGCGCCTCGCCTTCAGCGAAGCGCTTGCCGCCGAGGTCGCCTCGGCGGATCCCGTGTCTGCCCTCGACGTGTCGGTTCTGCAGGACCGCGTGCTCGCTCCGATCATGGGTATCGGCGACGTGCGCACCGACCCGCGCATCAGCTTCGTGGGCGGCATCCGCGGAACCGACGAGCTCGAGCGACGGGCGGGCACGGAAGGCGTGGCATTCTCCATGCATGCGACATCCATCGACCAGCTGCTGTCCGTGGCAGACGCCGATATGCTCATGCCGCCCAAGTCCACTTGGTTCGAGCCCAAACTGCGCAGCGGCCTGTTCATCCACCGCATCGCCAAGTAACGGATGTGCGATCGCCTCTTGCTTGGCTCGGCGCGCGTAAACCATGCATAGCTCTAGGGTGCGATTTTTCGGTGCCCGTCGCCGGTACGGGCGATACCCCTCAACAAAACCGCAGGAACGAACTGGGCTTTTATTTGGAGGTATTGCCGTACCGGCGACGGGCACCGAAAATCGCACCCTAGAGCACCCTATCTATTCGGCGAACACGGTTCGGCTCTTTTTTATGCATAGAGGTTTTGCCGAACTGGCAGTATGGCGCCTATTCATGCATCACTGCGATCCCACTTCGCTCGACCAGCAGCGCGTAGGAAAAACCAAAGCGCCCCGCCTACGGAAAACGCGCGAAAAGCCTGCATCGGATGAAAAGCGCCCGGCCGGTCACCCCGTGACCGGCCGGGCGCTTAGATGCACCGAATCGTAGAGGCCTGCTACATGGCGCGATTGCGCGCGGCGGCAGCACGTGCGGCGTCGATCACAGCAGCGCGCATCCCGCCGGCCTCGAGCGCGGCAACCGCCTCGATGGTCGTACCCGCCGGCGACGACACCATGTCCTTGAGCACCGCCGGATGCATACCGGTCTCGAGCAGATACTTTGCGGTGCCAAGTACGGCCTGCTCCGCGAAGGTATAGGCTTGGGCGCGCGGCATGCCCTCGGCCACCGCCGCATCGGCGAGGGCCTCGATGAACACGCAGACGTACGCCGGAGAACTACCCGACGCCGCGATCACGGCGTCGATGAGATGCTCGGGCACGACCTCGGCGCGACCGAAGCTCTCGAACAGCTCCTTGACGTGCGTGATCTCCTCAGCGGCCACGTTTGCGTTCGGCGTGAGCGAGCTCATGCCAGCAAGCACCATCGCCGGCAGGTTGGGCATCACGCGCACGATCTTGCGCGTCGCGCCGAGCAGCCCCTCCAGGCGCTCGAGTGTCACACCCGCGGCAATCGACACCACGAGGGCATCCGGGGCGACGGCGTCCGCAAACCCGCACACCACACCATCCAGATACTGCGGTTTGACCGCGATGAGCACGATGTGCGCGTCGCGCACCGCATCAACGTTGTCGCAGGTGCCCGAGCAACCGAGCTCTGCAGCAAGCCGCTGCTGCGAGGCCTCGTTCACGTCGGACACGACGATGTCGGAGGGCGCTATGAGCCCCGCGGCGACGATGCCCTTGGCGATCGCGGTCCCCATGTTCCCGCAACCGATCAGCGCGAATTCCTTAGCCATATCGATCTCCTCTCCGACAAGATGGCGCCAGGCCCAATCTTGTCGCTAAAACCCTTGCTCCGTACGATTGATGATCTCGTCTTGCAGCTCACGACCCAAATTGCACCACTTCTCGGAAAAACCCGCAACGCGCACGATCAGGTCGCGATACGCCTCGGGATGCCGCTGCGCGTCGATGAGCGTCTCGCGATCGACGATGTTGAACTGGACATGATGGCCACCCATGTCGAAATACGACCGCACGAGGTCGGCAAGGTTGTCCAGCCCGCGATCGCCAGCGATGGACGACGGCGTGAACTTCTGATTCAGCAGCGTGCCGCCCGTGGACGCATGGTCCATCTTGGCGCACGAGTTGATGACGGCCGTGGGCCCGTTCACATCGGCGTGCGCCTCGGGCGAGATGCCGTCGCTCACCGGCTCGCCCGCCAGACGGCCCGAGGGCGAAGCGCCGGTGACCTCACCGAAGTAGATGTGGCACGTCGTCGGCAGCATGTCGATGCGCCACTCGCCGCGACGCATGTTGGGTCGCCCGGTCACGCTGTCGCGGAAGCATGCGAACACCGCGCGCATGATGTCGTCGGCGTAGTCATCGTCGTTGCCGTACTTGGGCGTGCGGCGGCTCGCCAACACGCGAATGGGAGCGTCGGCATCGCCGGTAAAGTTGCGCGCAAGCGCCCCGAGCAGCTCGTCCATCGAGAAGCGCGCGCGATCGTACACGTTGTACTTGATGGACGCCAGCGCATCGGTAATGGAACCGATGCCCACGCCCTGCAGGTAGGTGGTGTTGTAGCGCGCGCCACCGGCGTTGTAGTCCTCGCCGCGGGCGATGCAGTCCTCGGTCATGAGCGACATGAACGGCACCGGGTTCTCGCGCGCGCAGATCTGCGTGTTGATGTTGGAGCCGCGCACCTTGATGTCGATGAAGTGGTTCATCTGCCGCACGTAGGCATCGAAGAGCTCGTCATAGGTAGCGAAACTTCGCGGATCGCCGGTTCGCAGGCCGATGAGTTTGCCCGTGCGCGGGTCGACGCCGTCGTTCAAGGTGATCTCGAGGATCTTGGGCAGATTGAAGTAACCGGTGAGCGGGTAGGCCTCATAGCCCCAGCAGCCCGTCTCCACGCATCCCGACGACCCGCCGCGGCGCGCATCGGCCAGGCTCTTGCCCGCCGCGAGCAGCTCGTCGATGATCTCCTCGGTGTTGTAGAACGCCGGCTGCCCCCATCCCGCACGGGCGACCTCGCAAGCGCGCTGCAGAAAGCGCCGCGGCGTCTTGCGAGAAATCTGCACGTTGGAGTTGGGCTGGATGAACATCATCTCGTCCATGCAGTCCAAGATGAGATAGGAAACCTCGTTCACGCCGTCGGTGCCCTCGGGCGTAATGCCGCCGGTGTTGATGTTGGCGAAGTCGCTGTAGGTGCCGGACTCCTTGAGCGTGACACCCACCTTGGGCGGCGCAGGCTGGTTGTTGAACTTGACCCAAAGGCACTCGAGCAGCTCGAGGGCGCGCTCGCGGGTGAGTTCGCCGGCCTCCACGTCGGCGCGGTAGTATCCGATCAGATGCTGGTCCAGGCGACCCGGCGTGTAGGCATCCCACGGATTCGTCTCGCTCGTGATGGCCAGATGAATGAACCAGTAGCGCTGGATCCACTGCCAGAAGGTCCGCGGGCGGTCGTGTGCCACCGTGCGGCAGTTCTCCGCAATCTGGATGAGCTCGGCGGCACGCGCGGCATCGGGCTCCTCCGATGCCATGTGCTCGGCCAGCTCGGCGTAGCGCTCCGCCAGAATCGTGACCGCATCGAGGGCAATCAGCATGCCTTGGAGCTCGTCGCATTTGGCGACCGCATGCTCGTCAGCCATGTAGTCGAGCGCGTCGATCGCCGCCTGGATGTCCGCACGGATCTCGTCGAAACCGGCGCGCACGCCGCGCTCCGAACCCAGACACGTATGCCCGCCGGCACGCTGCTCGTAAAACTCAGTGAAGACGCCCGCCTCGAAGGCATCGTGCCAGGCGCTCGTCTGCGCGCGCATGATCTTCTCGCGGCTCGCACGGGCGCGCCAGTACGGGATGACGATGCTCGCCTGCGCGGCGAGGTCGTCGTCGGTCACGTGGAAGTTCACCTGCTCGCGATCGTTCATGTTGTGCATGTCCGCCAGCGTGTGGCAGCACAGCTCCGGAAACGTGGGCGCCGCCTGGGGCCCGCGCCCCTTCTCGCCGACGATGAGCTCACCCGGCTCGATCGAGATGGTCTTGTTGGCAAAGTAGTCGCGCAGCACCATGCCCCGCAGCTCGGGCACGGACACGCTGCCCTCGTGGCGCAGGTACGTCGCGGTCTCGATAAGGGCGCGCTCCATGTCGAGATAGGGCTGCGTGGTCTCGGACTGATGGCGCAGACGCTTGATGCGCTCGTTCATGCCGCGGTCGTCGGCCCACGTAGCATGCGAGGTTGCCCGCATCGGCGCGCCGTGCGAGCGCACGGCGGCGAGCGCCGCATCGATCGCCTCAAACTGCCGCGCCGCGATATCGTCAAAACTCACGATCGTCGAGGTCGCCATCGCCTAGCCTCCCAGTTTCACATCGGTCAGGCCCCGCTCCGCGAGCAGGCGGACCAGCCGATCCATATGCTCAGCAGGCGGAGCGCAAAACCCCTCTCGGCAGGGCTCGATGCCGAGCCGCCGATACTTTCCCGTACCCGTTGTATGATACGGCAGCAAGCTCACGCGCGGGGTCCCAACCCGTTCGGTAACGCAGGCGGCAAGCGCGCGCATGGCCTCCTCGCTGTCGTTGACGGGGTGCACCATGGGCACGCGAATCTCGATGGTCGCGCCCGATTGCGCCAAAAACGCCAGGTTATCCAAGATAAGTTCGTTCGAGACGCCGGTGGCGCGCCGATGGACCTCGTCGTCGAGCGCCTTGAGGTCGTAGAGCCACAGATCCGCATGCGGCAGCAGCCGCTCGATATGCCCGCGCGGTGCGAACCCGCAAGTGTCGACAGCGACGTGCACGCCCTCGTCATGGAGGGTGCGACAGAGCTCCTCCAGGTAGTCGATGTCCTGCGCCAGGCACTCCCCGCCCGACAGCGTGACCCCGCCGCCGGAGCGCTCGAAGAACATCCGGTCGGCGAGCAGGCGGTCGGCGAGTTCCGCGGCTGGCGGCGCCGGCGCGCCGGCGAGCTCGCGGGCGTCCTCAGGACAGAAGTCGACGCACGCCCCGCAGGCGATGCAGCGCGCGCGGTCCGTTCGGACACGCCCGGCGGCATCACGCGCGATGGCGGCCTGTGAACAGGCGGCGAGGCACATGCTGCACGAT
>CASEEY010000007.1 GCA_949287055.1 uncultured Collinsella sp. | reverse complement strand
CATCGACGAGCTGCAGGACTTCTTCGTCTCGCTCGGCATGCCGCGCACGCTGTCGGAATTCGGCATGACCGAGGACGACATCGAGAAGCTCATGCCCGGGCTTTCGATCAACCGCGGCGAGCTGTTCGGCTCCTTCAAGAAGCTGACGCTCGACGACGCTCGCGCCATCTACCGCAGCGCGCTGTAGAGATGGACGACGTAAGCACTGTCTGAAACCCGAAAGAAGCCCGTTCTCACGGGCTTCTTTCGTATAGGCTACCGGTACCGAACATGGTATTCGGGTTGAAGGGCTTGCCCGAACGCCAGCACCATGGGACCGAACGCCAGCACCATGGGATGCTGGTGCACCCAAACCACACGCAACGACCGAGGAGATCCCATGTCGACGCTCGGTACCCTCATCACTCGACGCACCGTTATGGCAGCGGGCGCGCTTGCGGCGTTCGCCGCCGGCCTGGGCGGCTGCGGCGCCGAGACCGGTAACGGTTCGAACACCGGATGGGCGGTACCGGAGATTTTCGACACGGCGGCCCCGAGCGACGAAGACGAGCCGCAGGCAGAACAGCCGGAGCCGAGCCTGGCCGAGCAGACGCTTGCCTCCATGACCTGCGAGCAGAAGGTCGCGCAGCTGTTCTGCGTCACACCCGAGCAGCTCACGGGTGTGACGGTCGCGACCGCCGCCGGCGACATGACCGCCGAGGCGCTCGAGCGCATCCCCGTGGGCGGACTGGTCTACTTCGGCCAAAACATCACCGGAAACCAGCAGTTGCGCGACATGCTCGCCCACACGCATGAGATGACCTGCGCGGCAGGCGCTGGCGTCCCGGCGTTCCTCGCCGTCGACGAGGAGGGCGGCCCGCTTGTCGCCCGCGTCGCCAACTCGGGCTATTTTGACGTCCCCACGTTTCCCAACATGGGCGAGATCGGAGCCACGGGAGATTCGTCCCAGGCAGCCGAGGTGGGCGACGCGATCGGAACGTACCTTTCCGATATCGGCTTCAACCTCGATTTCGCCCCCGATGCGGACGTGCTTACCAACCCGGAGAACCCGGTCATCGGCCCGCGCTCGTTTGGCAGCGATTCCACGCTGGTTGCCCAGATGGTAGCCGCCGAGGTCGAAGCCATGCATGCGACCGGCGTCATTCCCTGCGTCAAGCACTTCCCCGGCCACGGGGACACCGCGGGCGACTCCCACACCGGCGCCGTCTACACCGAGCGCACGCGAGAAGAGATCGAGTCATGCGAGTTCGAGCCCTTCCGCGCCGCCATCGAAGCGGGCGTGCCCATGGTCATGGTGGGGCACATCGAGACGCCGAACTTCGCCGCGGACAGACTGCCGGCCTCGCTCTCACCCGTCATGATCGGCGATGCGCTTCGTGGCGACCTCGGATTTGAGGGCGTCATCATCTCCGATTCGTTTGCCATGGGCGCCATCACCGAAAACTACACGCCCGACGAGGCGGCGGTGCAGTTCTTCCAGGCGGGTGGCGACATGCTGCTCATGACGTCCGACCTGCAGGCAGCCTACGACGGCGTACTCGAGGCAATCGAAAACGGCGCGCTTACCGATGAGCGCATCGACGAGAGCGTCCTGCGCATCCTTACCGCCAAGGAGAATGCGGGGATCCTCAAATAGGAAGGCCGGGGAAAGAGCGCCTGTCCCATTGTTCATCCGGGACAATGGGGGCGGGCGCTCTTCCTTGGGCTCGAGCCCGCTACTCCGTCTGAAGCGAGCGCAAAAGCGCTATCTCGGCGGCGTATCCCGGCAGTTCGTTGGGCGTCTCCAAGATGAAGGGCAGGTCGCGCAGGGCGGGATGCGACACGATGCGCGCGAGCACCTCGGAGCCGCCACCTAGCTCGGGCGCCCCCAGATAGCCCTCGCCGATCTTGGCATGGCGGTCCTTATGGGCGCCGCGCGGATTCTTGGAATCGTTGATGTGCACGGCATGCAGGCGGTCCAATCCCACCACGTGGTCAAACTCGGCGAGCACGCCATCCAGATCGCCGATGATGTCGTAGCCCGCATCGCTCACATGACAGGTGTCCAAACATACACCCAGATGGTCGGCAAGCTGTGGCGCGCGGCAGGCAACGCCGTCGATAATCGCCGCGAGTTCCTCAAAGGAGCGGCCGACCTCGGTACCCTTGCCCGCCATGGTCTCGAGGAGCACGGTCGTGCGCTGTCCCGCAAACATCACCTGGCACAAGGTGTCAACGATGAGCTCGATGCCGAGCTCGGCGCCCTGGCCCACATGCGCCCCGGGATGGAAGTTGTAGTAGTTGCCCGGCAGCACCTCCATGCGCTGCAGATCATCGGCCATGGCCTCGAGCGCAAACTCGCGCGCCTGCTCCTTTGCCGAACAGGGGTTATACGTGTAGGGCGCATGGGCGACGAGCGGCCCGAAGGAATTGTCATCCAGTATCCGCTGCAGCGCCGCCACATCATCGAGGTCGATTGCCTTCGCGCTGCCTCCGCGGGGATTGCGCGTAAAGAACGCGAAGGTGTTGGCCCCGATGGAAAGCGCCGTCTCACCCATAGCGGCGAATCCCTTGGAAGTAGACAGATGACAACCGATGGTGAGCATGGCAGACCCTTTCTCAGACGCTTTTCGCGCACATCATTGTACGGCTGCCCGCATCGCGTAGAACGATTTGACAGCGCTTTTTCGCAACCGGATAGAATGATTCAGACAACAGGGGTTTCCCTGTAAGCTATGAATAGAAATGACCGCGAAGTCGATTCCGAGCAGGCGGCACCGTTCTAGGGCGCGATTATTCGGTCTCCCTTCCCCACCACTCCGACACCCATGAACAACGTCGCAGGAATCAACTGGGGAAACGGCAGCGTTCTGACGCCGATGGACAAATGGCACCGAAAAATCGCGCCCTAGACGTATACACGCCATGGTCGGACCGTATCCGCGCGGTCTGAGGGCGATGCGCCTGACGCCCGGCGCCTTACGTCCGACGCCCGGCGCCTGACGCCTAACGCCTGGCGCCTTCAAGCGCCAGCAGCGCCCGCTTGCGGTCCACACCACCGGCGTAGCCCGTGATGGCTCCGCCTGCCCCCAGCACGCGATGGCAGGGCACGACAATGGAAATCGGATTGCGCCCGACCGCGCCGCCGACCGCCCGCGCCGAGGTGCGCGCATCGAAGCGGCGCTCGTATTCGTGCGCAAGCGCGCCGTACGTCGTCGTCTGACCGTACGGAATCTCAAGCAGGAGCTGCCACACGCGCTGCTGGAACGACGTGCCCATCAGGTGGAGCGGCGGCTGCCCGCTCGGATTATCGCCAGCGAAATACGCGTCGAGCCACGCACGCGCCTGCGCAAGAACGCGAATCTGCGCCTCGTCGTCCGCATTGCCCGGGCACTCGAGATCGCCCGCAAGCGCACGCCGCACCGACCCGAACTCGCCATAGTGCCGCTGGCCCGCGAACCATGCGCCCGCAAGGCCATCGTCATCTGCCGCAAGCACGAGCCCGCCCAACGGGGACTCGTAGGTCTCGGTTCTCATCACGCTCATGCCTCCTTGTCTCGACGCGGCGTCGAGGCGACCGACTTCCCGGGCGCCCAGTCCCGCATCCCCGGGATTGTCCCGCCCGCGATCGCCCACAGATACAGGCTCGCGACGCTGCCGTACGGGCTGTAGCGCCGCCGGTACTTGGCGAACAGCTGCGGCGTGATCTTCCGGTGATGGTAGAGCATGCGCATGCCGCGCTGGATGGCTAGGTCGTCGTATGCCAGTACGTCGGGCCGCTGCAGGCAGAACAGCAAGATCATCTCCGCCGTCCATCGGCCGATGCCCTTGAGCTGCGTCAGCGCGGCGATGGCGTCCTCGTCCGACATGGCCGCCACGGCGTCGAGGTTAAACGCCCCATTCTTCACCCGCTCGGCAAAATCCAGCAGGTAATCAGCCTTGCGAAATGTCATACCCAGACCTTGCAGCCCGTCACGCCCGCACGCGAGCACGGATGCCGGCGTCACCTCGCCCAGGCGCGCGCACATGCGCTCCCAGATGGTCGCCTGCGCCTTCGTGGAGATCTGCTGCCCGATGATGTGGTGCATGACCGACGAGAACAGGTCTCCATCGACCTCACGTTCCACGTGCCCGATCGCATCGATCGCCTCGGCGAGCCGCGCATCACGGCTTCGCAAATACGCAAGCTCGGTCTCGCCGTATTCGAACCAGGCCATGGACACCTCCTCGTGCAAAATGCCGCCCACCGTAGCACGATGGGCGACATGCAATCAATGCACTCGATGCGGTCAGCCGCTACACGCGGTCGGCGATTTCGAGCACGAGGCGCTCGGTCTTCTCCCAACCCAGGCACGCGTCGGTGATGGATTTTCCGTACACGCCGCCGTCGACCGGCTGGTTGCCGTCCTCTAGGTAGCTCTCTACCATGAAACCGCGCACGAGCTGGCCGATCGCCGGGGCGCGGCGGCAGGAGTCGAGCACCTCCTTCATGATGCGGATCTGCTCGAGCGGCCGCTTGCCGGAGTTGTCGTGGTTGCAGTCGATGATCGCCGCGGGGTTCACGAAATCGGCCTCGGTATACTTGCTTGCCAGGCGCTCCAGGTACTCGTAGTGATAGTTGGGGTAGTTGAGCCCGTCCTCACCGATGTAGCCGCGCAGCACCGCATGGGCGAGCTTGTTGCCCGTGGTCTCGACCTCCCAGTTACGGAACAGGAAGGTCTGCGGCTGCTGCGCCGCGTAGATGGAGTTGAGCATGACGTCGGTCGAGCCGCCGGTGGGGTTCTTCATGCCCACGGGCATGGGAACGCCTGAGGCCACCAGGCGGTGCTCCTGGTTTTCGACCGAGCGCGCACCCACCGCGATGTAGGCGAGCAAATCGATCAAGTACTGGTAGTTCGAGGGGTAGAGCATCTCATCGGCCGTGAACATGCCGGTCTCCTCCACCACGCGCAAATGCATGCGGCGGATTGCCTTGACACCCTCGAGCAGGTTGGGTGCGCCCTCGGGGTCGGGGTTGTGCAGCAGGCCCTTGTAGCCGGTACCCTTCGTGCGCGGCTTGTTGGTGTAGACGCGCGGGATGATGACGAAGCGGTCGCGCACGCGCTCGGCGAGCGCGGCCAGGCGCGTGGCGTACTCGAGCACCGAGTCCTCGCGGTCTGCCGAGCACGGCCCGATGATGAGCAGGCGCCGGGGATCACGTCCGGTGAGCACGTCGGCGACCTGCGCATCAAACGCCGCCTTCTTCTCCGCCATCGCAGGCGAAAGCGGCATCTCCTCGCGGATTTCCTTGGGGATGGGCAGCAGGCGCTTGAACTTCATCGTCATGGGGCGTCTCCTCGACAGACGTGCTGGCAATATCGGATATCGGCGATTATGACGGGAACAACGCCTGCCCGCAACAGGCGACCGCTCGCCTGTTTCAAGCACGTTACCGTATCGCGCCGGCACCGACGGGACCGCGCCGTCAGGGTACAACGGTGAGCACCGACAGCTTTCACGAAAGGTTGGCAGGCTATGGATACCCCTCAGATTGAGATTCATTCGAACGCCGTTCAGTACGTCAACGCCGACGGGCGGGTGCTGGCTGAAGTCACGTTCCCGGTGCTCGACGGCAACATCGTCGAGATCAACCATACGTTCGTCGACACGTCGCTGCGCGGCCAGGGCATCGCCGGCAAGCTGCTCGAGCACGTCGCCGAGGAACTCGAGGAGACCGGACGCCGAGCGCATCCCACGTGCAGCTACGCCGTCTCCTGGTTCGAGAAGCATCCGGAGAAGGCTGCGCTGCTCGCGTAAGGCGCCGCCGCGGCAAAATGAGGTGCCCGGCGCCATGCGCCAGGCACACACGAAGGGCGACCCCGCATCCCTGCGAGGTCGCCCTCTTGCTATCTATTAGGGTGGACTCACCTTCGAGTCTCTACCGGAGGAATGGGGACTATACGTGCCTTTGGGCGGTCCTGCGGTCCCTTCATCGGTCCCATCCGACATATCGTCGGGAAACCTTGCGCTCTGACCGGGCGCCACCGGAAAATCTAGCGGACCTCGGATACCTCGGAGCCGATCCCAAAGGCTTCCGCTATCTGCTCTGTGCCCATTGGACTCGCCTCCTTACCTCGGTCGCTTTCCTCTTCGCGACTGCCTGTCTTTTCATTGCTATATATGCCCATCGACGCCTGTTTTATTCAAAAATCATGCGTTTTTCGGCATCGATTTCGGAGTCAGGCGAAACGGCTTCAGACGGTTTCACACGACGGAGAAAGAAAGGTAAAGGAGGGCGAAATGACGCCGGACGAGGAGGGCGAGCTGGCGTCAGGCGTGTTTTCACGCCGGACGAGGAGGGCGAGCTGGCGTCAGGCGTTTTGCGCGCCAGCTCGGGAGACGGAAGGGCGTCGGGCGTTTTGCCCGCCAGCTCGGAAAGGACAACGGCGTCGGACATGTTCACGTCAAGCCAGCGCTTGCGTGATGATGATGTCGGGGTCGGCCGCACGCAGGGCTTTTGCGCTAGGATAGACAACGCTGAAAACACGCCATAGCCGGCAACCGGAAGAGAGCTCTCATGCGCACCGACGACTTTGATTACAACCTTCCCGACGAGTTGATCGCCCAGGCCCCTGCTGAGCCGCGCGACAGCTGCCGCCTGCTCGTGCTCGACCGCCGCGGAACCGCGCAGGCGGGCGATGGCCGCGTGGCGCTTGCGCACGGCGGCACCGTGGAGCACAAGATCTTCCGCGACATCATCGACTACATCGAGCCGGGTGATGTGCTCGTTATCAACAAGACGCGCGTCATGCCCGCGCGCCTCATCGGCCGCAAGGCCAAGACGGGCGGTGTCGCCGAGACGCTGCTGCTGCGTCGCCGCGAGGACATCGACCCCCTCGGGCACGTCTGGGAGTGCCTGGTCAATCCCGGCAAGCGCCTGAAGCCCGGAGCGATCATCGAGTACCGCGCGGGAGGTGCGCACGCACCCGAGACCTCACCGGTTGTGCTGACCGGCGAGGTCACCGACTTCGTCCCCGAGAGTCGCGGCGGCCGCCTGGTGCGCTTCACGCCGGCCGGCGAGGGCCCGACGGGCGCGCCTCGCACGCTCGACGAGGCGATCCATGCCGCAGGCCACGTCCCCCTGCCGCCCTACATCACCGACTATGCGGGCGACCCCGAGAAGTACCAGACCGTCTACGCCATGAAGGAAGAGCACTCCGCGGCGGCGCCCACGGCCGGCCTGCACTTCACGCCCGAGCTCATGGAGCGCATCGAGGCAAAGGGTGCGCGCTTCGTCGCCGTGGAGCTCGAGGTCGGCATCGATACCTTCCGCCTTGTGGAGGAGGACGACCCCACCCAGCACGTCATGCACACCGAGCGCTATCACGTTCCCGCCGAGGTCGTCGACGCCGTGCACGAGGCCAAAGCGTCCAGCCATCGCGTCATCGCGGTGGGCACCACGGCGGTTCGCTCACTCGAAAGCGCCTTCGACGCCGATGCGCCCGCTGCGAATCCGCCCATGGCTGCACGCTACTTCGAGGGCCGCGCGGACGGGGCGGATACCCTGGGCCGCGGCGATATCACGTCGCGCGCCGACGCCACCACGAACCTCTACCTCATGCCCGACTCGACCTATCACGTGGTCGACGCCCTCATCACGAACTTCCACGTGCCGCGCTCCACGCTCATGATGCTCGTGTCGGCCTTCGCCACGCGCGACCAGATCATGGACGCCTACGCCGAAGCCGTCGCGCAGCGCTACCGCTTCTTCAGCTTTGGCGACGCGATGCTTATCCAATAGAAGCCGCAGCTTCCACGCTCTATGAAAATGCCTCCGAACCCGCTGTGGGCCCGGAGGCATTCTTCTTGAGCAGCGGTGCAGTCCGACAGGCACCTAGAACGTCACGTTACCGAACTCCGACAGCTTGAGCGTCGGGTTGTGGTCGGTCGCCCAGTCGACGTTCCACGAGCTCGTGAACAGCAGCAGCTTGCCGCCGCGCATGTCCTCGACGCGCAGCGTGTCGCGCGTGAGGTTGAGCGTTGCCACATCCACCTCGCCGGGCTCGTTGGCAATCCAGCGGATATCCGTGTAGCCGAGCGGCTGGCGGCGGACCTCGACGCGGTACTCGCTTTTAAGGCGCTGCTCGAGCACGTCAAACTGCAGCGTGCCGACCACGCCCACGATGACGCTCTCCATGCCGGCGCCGACCTCGCGGAAAATCTGGATGGCACCCTCCTGGGCCAGCTCCTCCATGCCCTTGATGAACTGCTTGCGCTTCATGGTATCAACTTGGGAAACGCGCGCGAAGTGCTCCGGCGCGAAGGTGGGGATGCCGGCGAACTGGACGCGCTTCTTACCGGCGCAGATGGTGTCGCCGATGGAGAAGATGCCCGGATCGAACAGACCGACGATGTCTCCGGCATAGGCCTCGTCCACGATAGCGCGGTCATCGGCCATCATGGCCGTGCCCGTCGCAAGCTTGATCTTGCGGTTGCCCTGCACATGGAAGGCCTCCATGCCGCGCTCGAACTTGCCCGAGCAGATACGAAGGAAGGCGATACGGTCGCGGTGGTTGCGGTCCATGTTGGCCTGGATCTTGAAGACGAAGCCCGAGAAGTCGTCCGTCGGCTCGACATCGGTGCCCGTCAGGGCATCGGTATGGGCCGAGGGCGCCGGAGCCAGGCGCAGGAAGTCCTTGAGGAAGGGTTCGACGCCAAAGTTGGTGAGCGCCGATCCGAAGAACACCGGGGACAGCTTGCCGGCTCGCACGGCCGCGAAGTCGAACTCGTCGGCGGCGCCGTCGAGCAGCTCGATGTCATCCATGAGGTTGCGATGGTTCTCGGCGCCGATGAGCTCGTCCAAGGCGGCGTCACCCAACTCCGCCTCGATCTCGTTCACCTTCTTGGAAGCGTTGGCGCGACCGTCGCCCTCGAAGGCGAGCACGTGGCGGCTCGCACGATCGAAGACGCCGCGGAAGTTGCGGCCCGAGCCGATCGGCCAGTTCATGGGGCACGTGCCGATGCCCAGGACGTTCTCGATCTCCTCCATGAGCTCGAAGGGATCGCGGGTCTCGCGGTCTAGCTTGTTCACGAAGGTGAAGATGGGGATGCCGCGCAGGGCGCACACGCGGAAGAGCTTGACGGTCTGCGCCTCGACGCCCTTGGCGCCGTCGATGACCATGACCGCGGCGTCGGCCGCCATGAGCGTACGGTAGGTGTCCTCGGAGAAGTCCTGGTGGCCCGGGGTGTCGAGAATGTTGATGCAGCAGCCGCCGTAGGTGAACTGCAGCACCGACGAGGTGACCGAGATGCCGCGCTGCTTCTCGATGTCCATCCAGTCGGACACCGCGTGCTTGGAGCTGCTCTTGCCCTTGACCGATCCGGCAGACTGGATGGTGCCGGTGTAGAGCAGGAGCTTCTCGGTGAGCGTGGTTTTGCCCGCGTCCGGGTGCGAGATGATGGCGAAGGTGCGCCTCGAGGCGATCTCGTCGGCGATGCTTGGCATGGATATCCCCCTTGTGTGCATGTTGACCGGAGGTATTGTAGCCGCAAGGCAGGTCGCGCACGAGTCCCTCACGCGAAAACCGCGGGTCCGCTCCCGTCCGAAGCTCGCCGTGGGAAAATGGGGACAGGCACTATTTTCCCACGCGGGCGGCGAGGGCCGTGAGAACCGCGCCAGCGAGCGATAGCATGGCGAACACGACAAACGCGAACGCGAATCCTTTGCTGAACAGCTCGGCCCCGCCTTGCGCATAGGAGGCGATCGGACGGCCCGCAAGCGCGCTCATATGGCCGTACAGCAACGCCGTGCCACCGGTCACACCGACGGACATGCCCAGATAGCGCACGAGAGACACGACACTGCCGGCAAATCCCAGGTGCTCGCGTCCGACCGATCCCATGACGAGCGAGTTGTTGGGCGACTGGAACAGGCCAGTTCCGACTGCCATGACAAGCATGCCGGCAACGATGACGGCAAGCGGCGCCGTCGTGGGCAGATATCCGGTAAACGCGATGCCCGCCGCATAGATCACCAAACCGGCGCAGCACGGCAGCGCGCTGCCGATGCGATCGGACAACGCACCGCTCGCAGGACCCACCGCCGCCATACCGAGCGGAATGGCCGTAAGTGCAAGCCCCGCCACACCCGAGGGGAATCCGCAGGCATCCTGCAGGAAAAACGGCATCAGATACTCGGTGGCGCCCACCGCCGCAAAGCAGATGAGCATGGTGACGAGATTCACCGAAAACGGGACGCTGCGAAACGCGTCGAGCTGCACGAGCGGATCGGCGGCGCGTCGCTCGGCGGCAATGAATGCGGCGAACAGCGCAGCGCCCGCGACGAACATGCCGATGAGGATCGGCGTGGTGCCGGTCGCCATGAAGGTAAGCGAGCAGAATAGCAAGAGGATCGATGGCACGATGAGCGCGGCGCCGGCGACGTCGATGCAGCTGCGGTCGCCAACGGTAACATCGCGAGGAAGCGTCTTGAGTCCCACGGCGAACGCCACCGCACCGATGGGCACGTTGATGAGGAAGATAGACTCCCACGGAAAGGCCGCCACGAGCATGCCGACGATGGTAGGACCGCACATCATGCCGAGGGAGACGAACGTCGAGACGATACCGAGCGCGCGGCCGCGCTGGCTGGCAGGAAACGCCTCGGTGACGATGCCCATGTTGTTCGCCATGGCGCTTGCCGCGCCGATGCCCTGCACCGCACGCGCGGCAATGAGGGCAGGCAGGGTCGTGGAAAGACCGCAGAGGGCGGC
This sequence comes from uncultured Collinsella sp., assembly GCA_949287055.1. GTDB lineage: Bacteria > Actinomycetota > Coriobacteriia > Coriobacteriales > Coriobacteriaceae > Collinsella. The sequence continues at coordinate 15,941 of CASEEY010000007.1, read as the reverse complement.
TCCCATGGTGAAAAGCGCCACGCCCGTCTGGAATAGGCGAACCTTGCCGAGCGTGTCTCCCAGTCGCCCGAAGATGAGCACCGTGGCGCAGCAGGCCAGCAGATAGACGGTCGACACCCACTGGATACCGGCGGCCGTCGCCGCAAGCTCGCACTGCATGACGGGCAAGGCGATGTTGACGATACTGCTGTCGAGCGTGGACATGAACGTCATAGCCACGACGGTAAAGAGGACCACCCATTTGTTGGGGCGACAAGTGTCGGTTGCGACTTGAGGGCTCACACAAACCTCCCAGGCGAGCGCGGACAGATCCACGCGCCTGGAAACGCGCCTCCCCGGCTTGTGGCGCCGGGCGCTATCGCGGCGAGCAGAACGTCCGCGATGGGCCCGCCCATCATACCACCGGCAGCGTGGCGACAAGTTGGTGCCGGGTTCAATGTTGTCGGCCGCGGGCGGCATCCGGCAGACAATCAGGTGCCGGGCAACAAGTTGGCGCCGGGTTCAATCTTGTCGTATGCCCGTCGGGAAGCTAGCGCACGAACGCGGCGAGGTCACGTCCGAGAGCTTCGAGTGCGGTCTCATCGACATAGGCCATGTGGCCACAGCTGTAGAGCTTGAGCTCCACGCGCTGCTTGAGTTCCGCCGGCAAAAACAGGCACGACAGGTCGCGCACCACGTTCCAATACGGCGTGGCGGCATCGTAGCGGCCACCGATCACCAGCACGCGCATGGTCGGGTTGTGCTTGAGCGCCGCGGCGATGTCATAGGCGACGTTGGGCGCGGCCGCCTTCATACCCGAATCCGGCACCGCATGCGAGCGATTCCACGTGATACCGATCTTGGGAAAATTGCTCAGCGGATAGATGGGCGCACCCGCAAAACCGATTTCCTGCAGATGCCGACGGAACGCCGCGTTCCACGCCGGCTCCACCGCATCCGAGGAGGCGTCGCTCATGATCGGCGTGGTCCCGCCCAGCGACGCGCAGGGCGCGTGCGTGGTGAAGCGCGTATCGAAGCGACCCGTGACGAGCCCCTCGTCCGCCAACAGCGTGCGACGGAACGTATCGAGATCGATGCGCAGGTTGCAGCGCTCGATGAAATCTGCCGAAAGCCCGATGCGCTGCGACATCTCTGCAGCCAGGGACGACTTCTCGGTCGGCGTCAGGCGGTCGCCGCGCAGCAGCGCCGGTCCGTACGTGCGCTCGGAGAAGTCCATCGCCTCGTCGAACCACGCGGCCTCGTCCGTGCCCCGTCCCGCCTTGCCGAAGTGGCGCGCGGTCGCCGCGTACGTGGGGAATAGCCCCATGAAGCCCAGGTCGGAGCCGGGCATCTTCTGCACCCAGTCGAACACCGACGACAGCATGATGACGCCGGCGACCGGCACGAACCGTTCGGCAAGTACGCGCATGAGCACGGCGTTACGGACCGTGCCGTAGGACTCGCCGAACAGATAGACTGGGTCGCCCCAACGGCCGTTGTCGGTCAGCCACGCTGCAATCGCCCGTGCAAACGTGTCGGCGTCGCCGTCGACGCTCCACATGTCCTGCGCGTCGGCGTCCTCGGCGACCACGGAATAGCCGGTGCCGAGCGCGTCAAGGAACACGAGATCGCTTTGGCGCAGCAGCGTCACCGGGCTATCCTCGGTGCGAGGCGTCGCGGGCAGATGGTTCAAACCGTCGGTCACGACGCGGCGAGGCCCGATGCCGCCCACGTTGATGGGAACCGACACGCTGCCCGGACCGCCGTTGTAGCAGAAGGTGACCGGACGGGCTGCGGCGCCCTGCGGACGCTTTGCCACGTACGACAGCGAGAACATCTTGCCCATGAGGGCGCCCGTGTCGGTGCGCACATCGATGTAGCCCGCAGTTGCGGTGTAGTCGATATGCTCGCCCGCGCACTCCCACGCAATGTCCGCGCGCGCCGCGTCAGGCAGGGGCAGCCGACGCTCGGCATCTACCGTATAGGCCACATCCGTAGCGGCCGCACTCCCCCGCTGCTCGGCACCTTGCTGCTCTGCCATGTCGGACCTCCTTGCGTGTCGCTTGCTACCGACACCTTAGCACCGATTCGACATGGAAAACCCGCGACAAGATCGACAAGATTGAACCCGCCCCAACTGGTCGGGACAGGCACTTTTTTCCCGCTAGCCATAGGCCCCAACTTGCCTCCCTTTAACCCAGGCAAACAAGCGCGCAACGATGTCGGTCGCATCGGCGCGCGCAATCAGGTGGAACACGGCGTGGGCTCCGTCGTCCACGATGGGCACCACGGCCCGTCCGGGTACCGGATCGCTCTGGAACGGCGCATCGGTGATGAACGTGCAGTGCGGCGTCGAATGAGAGAGCTGCGTGAAGACCATACGGTCGCGCTGCTCGATATAGGTGGCGCCCGGAATCTCGCGGTCGACGATGCCGCGCCAGAAACCGATTTCGGTCATGATAAGAAAGGTCTCGCCGGCGAGGTTGGCGAAGGTCACCTCGCGGCGCGCCGCAAGCGGATGGTTAGGCGGCAACGTCACCGACAGGTTCTCGCGCATGAGCTCGCATGACACGATGCCGGGCCGATGCGGCTGCTCAAGCACGATGCCGAAGTCGAAGGCCCCTTCCACCACGCCACGCAGCACTGCATCCTCCCCGACGATCTCCGAGGTGAGCGTCTCCTGCGGAAAGCGCTCGACCATGAGACCCGTCAGGCGCCATACGGGTGCAGGCGCCACCGATGCCACGCGAAGAGCATGTGTTCGCTGCGCCGACGCTGCTACCGCCTCGCGCATGAGACGCTCGTCGCGCAGCAACTCGCGCGCCCAATCCACGGCAACACTGCCGACGTCGTTCAGCACAACGCGCCTACCCTCGCGTTCAAAGAGCGCACAGCCGAGCTCCGCTTCGAGTCGCTGAATGGAGCGGCTGAGCGCCGGCTGCGATATGTGCAGCTCCTCGGCCGCAGCGGACATGGTGCCCAAACGCTCAATCGCCTCAAGTTGATGCATCTGCTCAAGCTCCATCGCGACCGCCTCCTTCCGTCAGCGACCATGCGAGCACAGTGCCGTCCTCTTATGCGTTAGACGCATATAGATCGCCTTGTCTTGCATTGTACTTCCAGACGACTGTGCAGGACACTTGCATTGTAAGCAATATCACGCAGAAAGGAACAACGCATATGACTGCATCGATTCCCACTTTCACCCTCGCAAACGGACACACGATTCCCGCCATGGGCTTCGGCGTCTACATGATGAGCTCCGAGGAGGTACTTGAGCATCTGCCCCAGGCACTCGAGCTCGGCTACCGCCACATCGATACGGCGAACGCATACTTCAACGAGGTCGCCGTGGGCGAAGTCATCCGCTCCTGCGGCATCCCGCGCGAGGACCTGTTCGTGACCACGAAGCTCTTCCCGCAAAGCTACCCGTACGAGCAGTGCACCGCCGACATCGACGCCACACTCGCGCGCCTCGGTCTCGATTATGTCGACCTGCTGCTGTTCCACCAGCCCTATGGCGATTACGTCTCCGGTTGGCGTGCCATGGAGGAGGCCGTCGCCGCTGGGAAGGTACGCGCCATCGGCCTCTCCAACTTCCCAGCACACAAGGTCAACGAGATCCTCGAGGTCGCAACCATCAAGCCCGCGGTGCTGCAGGTCGAGATCAACCCCTACTGGAATCAACATGAGCTCAAGACGGCCATGGCCGAGCGCGGGCTTTCAGATGTGGTGTACGAAGGCTGGTATCCCCTCGGCCACGGCGACGCCGCCCTGCTCGCCGAGCCCGTGTTCACCGAGCTCGCCGCCGTACACGGCAAGACGCCCGCGCAGATCATCCTGCGCTGGAGCCACCAAGAGGGCAACGTCACCTTCCCCAAGACGCTCAACCCCGTGCACATGGCCGATAACCTCGACATCTTCGACTTCGAGCTGAGCGACGACGAAATGACGCGCATAGGCGCCCTGCCGCAACGTCCCTACTACGAGGTGCCCGAGGAGCCGCCCGCGTTCGTGCTGACGGTAAACGACTACAGCAAGCAGGCGACGTCCGGCCCCCGCTCGCCAATGCGACCGGACGGCGAGTAACGACGTCCGCACGATACGGCACTGTTTCCGAAAGAGAGGCTCACCATGCTCTACAAGACCCTCAACAACGGCGTGAAGATGCCTATGCTCGGCTTCGGCGTGTTCCAGACGCCGCCCGAGGACACGGCACGCTGCGTGGCGCAGGCGCTCGATGCCGGATATCGTCTGATCGACACCGCCCAGGCCTACGGCAACGAGGAGGGTGTGGGCACCGCCGTCGCGATGTCGGGCGTCCCGCGCGACCAGATCTTCATCACCTCGAAGATCTGGGTGTCGAGCATGAACTACGAGCGCGCCGCCGCCTCAATCGATGAGACGCTCGCCAAGCTCAGAACCGATTACATCGACCTCATGCTGCTCCACCAGATGATGGGCGACTACCCGGGCGCCTACCGCGCCATGGAAGACGCCTACCGCGCTGGCAAGATCCGCGCGATCGGCGTGTCCAACTGCTATCCGGAGCGCCTCGTGGACCTCTGCGCGCTCGCCACGGTGCCGCCCGCGGTGAACCAGATCGAGACGCACCCCTTCCGCCCGCAGCGCGAGGCACACGCGGTGATGGAACGGCTCGGCGTGGCTCACGAGGCTTGGGCGCCGTTCGCCGAGGGGCAAAACGGCATCTTCACCAACGAGGTGATCGCCGGCATCGCCGCCAAGCATGGCAAGACGCCCGCGCAAGTCGTGCTTCGCTCGCTCATCCAACAGGATGTGATCGTCATCCCCAAGACCGTGCGCCGCGAGCGCATGGCGGAAAACATCGACGTCTTCGACTTCGAGCTCGACGCGGACGACATGGCAGCCATCGCCTCGCTGGAGGATCCCGCCTTCCCCAAGATCTTCGACCACTTCGACGTCGACACCGTGAGCTGGCTGCTGAACGACCTCGTGAGAACACAGCAGCTCGGCGGTGCCACCCTGTACTGACATGAATACTTGGAGGCAGGCCCCAATCTTTCACGAGGAGGAATACTGTCCAGACTCTATCTTATGCGCCATGGTCAAACGCTGTTCAACGTGCTCAAGCGCAAGCAGGGCTGATGCGACTCCCCGCTCACGGAGCTGGGACGCGAACAGGCGCGCCGTGCGGGTGCGTGGTTTGCCGAGCACGGCATCACCTTCGACCATGTCTACTCGTCCACCTCGGAGCGTGCCGTCGACACGCTCGAGCTCGAGCTCGTGCTCGGTGCCTCCGGTCAAGCCAAGCTCCCCTACGAGCGCGTAAAGAGCCTGAAAGCGTGGAACTTCGGCAGCTTCGATGTGCTCGCGGAAGATGTGAACCCGCCTCTGCCCTACGGTGACTTCTACGTACCGTTCGGCGGCGAGGACGAAATGACCTTCCGCGAGCACATCGTGACCACAAGCACCGCGCTCATGCAGCGCCCCGATCACGAATGCGTGCACACGGCGCCGCACGGTGCGGCGGTCGCGCAATTCCTGCGCGCACAGGGACCCGATGCTGAAGCACGCCTGCGCGGCGGCAGCCGCCGCATCGGCAACTGCGGCATCACGGTGGATGTCGAAGATGTCGAAACCCCAAGGGTTATTTTGCATCGCTTGGGAAAAAAGTACCTGTCCCTATTGTCCCGCTAGTCGAAGCGGCTGATGAAGCCCTCGACGGCGGCGAGGCACTCGTCGGGATGGGTGATGTTGGCCAGGTGCGGCGCGCCCTGGATGAGCGTCCATTCGCAGCCGGGGATGAGGTCCACGCCCTCCTTGATGGTGTAGGGCGTGCCCTCGTCGTCGGTACCGGAAAGCGCCATGCACGGCACGCGGATGCCCTTCACGCCCTCGCGAATGTCCCAATCCTTGAGCTTGCCGGTGCATACGAACTCGCTCGCGCCCTGCATGACCATGTAGCACTCGCCCGTGCCCGCGTTGGAATCGATGATCTCCTGCGGGTAGTCGGCAGCGTAGACGCCCATCACGTGGCGCTTGTAGTACTCGTCGGCCGCCGCAGCCGCCGCCGGCGCGTCGTAGTCGCCCGTGCGCTCGGCTTCTTCCAGGGCCTCCTGCATGTCCTTCGGGAGATACTGAATGAGGCGGCGCGCTTCGGAAAGCCAAGTGTCGATACGCACCGGCGAGCTGTTGATCACGAACGAGTTGACGCCCGCATCGTCCTTCATCATGCAGAGCATGCCCAGCATGCCGCCCCACGAGTTGCCGAACAGATGGATGTCGTCGAGGCCGAGCGCGCGGCGCACGGTATAGAACTCGTCGATCCACAGGTCGCAGGTGTAGAAGTCGTCCTCCTGATGCGGGATGGCGCTCTTACCGCAGCCGATCTGGTCGTAGAACACCACGGTGCGCCCGTAGCGGTCGGCGATCTGCGCATAGGTGAGCAGGCAGTTGTGGCAGGCACCGGGACCGCCGTGCAGCACGAGCAGAGGCTTCTTGCCGGCGACGGGCTCATCCGGCTCGACGATCTTGCAGTAGGTCTTATATCCGGCGTAGTCGATATAGGTCTCGGTGATATGCGCCATGGCAGGCTCCTTTGCTCGCGCGCGGACGGATATGGGTTAGATACCCCGCCGCGCGCGCCGCAAACTGCCAACCCCCCATATGGCGGCTAACCATAGTGGCGAATGTCGCGCTGGTGGGAAAAAAAGTGCCTGTCCCCATTTTCCCACCTGGGAAAATGGGGACAGGCACTATTTTCCCATCACTTCTCGGCGCAGGTGGCCCAGAAGGTGGGGATGCCGAGTTCGTGCAGCCGTCCCTCGCCGTTCGTATCCTCGTACAGGTCGAGCAGACGAAAGCCCGCCTGGATCTGCCCGCGGATCTGCTCGTCGAGCGTGTGCGAGAACTGCATGCCCCAGTCGGCGAGCTCGCCTTCGGGGATGAGCGAGGGGTCGCGCAGCGGGTTGAACGGCAGGCCGTGCACGATGCGCTCCTCGCCATCGTCCACCACGTAGTTGAAGCCGTTGTCGAGGCCTGCCAGCAGGCGCCCACCCGGTGCCAGCACGCGGAAGCACTCGCGCCACACGGGAAGGACCTCCTCGATGTAGCAGTTGGACACCGGGTGGAAGATGAGGTCGAACGCCTCGTCTTCGAAGGGCAGCGGGCGCGTCATGTCGGCGCGCACGCACCGGATCTCGTAGCCCTCGCGCTCGGCGACGAGCCGCTCCGAGGCGATCTGCTTCTCGGAGTAGTCGAGCACCGTGCACGCAGCGCCCATCGCCGCGAAGATCGGCATCTGCTGACCGCCGCCTGCCGCCAGGCCGAGCACGCGCTTGCCGCGCATGTCGGGGAAAAACCAGTTGCGCGGGACCTCACGCGTGGTCGTGAGCGCCATGGACCAGTCGCCCGCGAGCGCCGCCTCGTAGCGCTCGTGCGAGATGGGTGTCCCCCACTGCCAGCCGTCATCGATCCATTGGTCGATGATCCGCGCATTGAGGTCGGTATACGATTCGGCAGGTACGGCATCCTCCGCACCCGTACCGCCATGTTTCCGCAATCCCATATCTCCACTCCCTATGACCGATAAAAAAGAACCGGGTTCGATCTTGTCGCTAGCGGTGCATGACAAGATGGGGCTGGATTCGCTCTTGCCGGCTTCAATCTTGTCGCTACCTGCGCATGAACAGCAGCGGATACGGCGCGCCCTCGCTGTCGGTGTCGGTGCGCCGGTAGGTCGTAAAGCCCATGCGCTCATAGAAGCCGACCGCCTGCGGATTCTGCTCGTTGACGGAGACCTCAGTCGCCCCGTAGTCGGCGGTCGCGCGCTCAACCAGGCTGCGGCCGATGCCCTGCCCTCGACAGGCCGCCGCCACGAAAAGCATCTCGATGAAGGCGCCGTCCATCCCGAGGAACCCGACCGGCTCGCCGTCGCGCGTGCACACGAGCAGTGTCGGGACGCCGGCGATAGCCTGCGGGACCATCGCGCCGATGCGCTCGACCTCGCCCGCCGGCAGGAAATCGTGCGTCGCGCGGACAGCCCCCTCCCACACCGCGCAGAGCGCTTCCACAAGCTCCGGCGTACGGCCCGATTTCTCCACCTCAACGGTGTTGTACATGCAACTGCCCCCTCTGCGACAAGATAGAACCCGGCCCCATCTTGTCGGCATCTTGTCGACTAACCTTCGATCGCACGGATGCTGGGAATCGCCCACGTCGCCACGGCGAGCAGCGCCATCGCGACACCCGCGCCCGCAAACCAGGCCGGCGCGCCCACGGCATCGGCGAACAGCGACGAAACCGCAAGTCCCACCGGCATCGCCCACGACATGATGGCGCCGTACAGACCGAATACGCGACCCAGGTACTCGGGCGGAATCTTCTCCTGCATGAGTGCGGTCTGCGGGCCGGAATAAAACGGCGAGCTCAAGCCCATGAGGAAGCTCATCGCCAAAAACGCAAGATAGCCGGTTGCGCCGAGCATGCCCGCCACGAAGGTCGCCACGCCGTAGAGGGCCGTGGCGGCCACCACGGTGAGCGCGCGGTTCTTGAAGCCGCCTGTCGAGGCGAGCAGCGCCGACCCGGCGATCATACCCACCGAGAACACGATCTCGGCCGTCGCCGCGTCGGTCGTGGTGCCGCCGAAGTGGCCGAGCGTCATGAGCGGGAAGAGCGCCGCGATGGGCGAGAACACGAGCGTGAACACGAAACCGCACCACAGCAGGGCGAACAGGCCGCGATAGCCCCGCAGCACGCGATAGCCGGCAGCTGTCTCGCCCATGAGCGCGCGGACCTGCGCGACGATGCCGACGTGGCCCTCCCCCGACGGCGCCTGCACTCCGCCCACGTCGAGCCGCGCTGCGAGCACGGCTGCCGTGGCGAACAGCGCACCGGCGACATCGAGCGCGATCATGGCCGTGAGACCCCACAGCGGGTAGATCACCGCCGCGATGGCCGTACCCAGGATGTAGCCGCCGGACTGAACCGCCTGCGTAACGCCCGCCAGGCGCGTCAGGTGCTCGGCCGGCGCCACGAGCGGCGTGAGCGCCTGGAAGGCCGGAGTGTGGAAGGCGCTACCGATAGCACGGAAGAACAGCGCCGCGATGACCACCCAGACGGGCAGCGCACCCATCATCGACACGAGCGCCACGACAGCGCTCACCGCGGCAATGAACAGATCGGCACCGATGAGCACCCGCTTGAGCGGCAACCGATCCACGACGGCGCCGGCAAAGGTGCCGAACAGCGCCAACGGCAGAAAACCCGCGAGCGACGCCAGCGACAGCATACTCGCGGAGTTCGTCGCGAGCGTGATGTGCCAGATGAAACCCATCTGCAAAATGGAGCTCGTAAGCACCGAGACGAGCTCGCCGACCCATACGCAGGCGAGCTTCGCCTGCCACGACCGATCGGCCATGAAATCCCCCTTGTTGCTCAGCAGACGCTCAGGCGACAAAGCTCGCCCCCGCCCTTTCGCTACGGCTACATGCGATCGAGCAGCTCACCATACCGCTCGCGCAAACCGTCTTCTACGCGTTGGAATTCTGGGATGTAGCGCTCGATGATGACATCCACCAAAGCTCTTGCCTTGGTGGAATCGTATTCATGCGACGTATTATTGCAATCGCGCAGCATGCACAGCCAGGTATCCTCATCCATGCAGTCGAAATACCGGTAGGCAACCTTGATGATGTTTCGCGGCGAGCCGCTTGCCGAAACGGGATCGCCCTCGTACGACAGAAGCTGCTTGAACAGCTTCCACCCGAGTTCGAACTGCACGAAGAACTTGTCGATGACGCCGCCCTGGATGAACTCGTTCGCGAGATCCTGCTCATGCGCAGTCTTAAGAACCGACAAAGCGGACGCATAGCTATCGAATCGCTTCATACAGTACCTTTCCATCCCGGGCGATCTCCGAGCGCAGCTCATCCGATATCTGCTCATCAAGATTGATGACATCGACCTCCAGCAGCGACCAGAGACGCTCCTGCAAGTCCTCTTCGAATCCGGCCGCATCCCCACCGGAAAACGCGATATCAAGGTCGCTTTTCGGAGCATTATCGCCCCGAGCACGCGAACCGAAGAGCACGACCCGCCCAACCCCGCGCGCCCGCGCGAAGGCACGAATGTCCTCGTAAGTCCGCTCGATTGTCGGCATATGCCCTCCTTCGTTTACCCAATCATATCTGATGGCAAGGCGATTTGATGAGCGGCATACCGACAAGATTGAACCCGGCCCCATCTTGTCGGCATCCCGCTACATTGTTTTGGTCGTACAATCGAGGGGAACCGTTGCGCCTGCGGGCGCCCAGAGAGAGGAAGCGCGTATGGAATTCAGCGATGTGGTCAAGAACCGGTATTCCTGCAAGAAGTACGATCCCGAGCGCCAGGTGACGCCCGAGCAGCTCGCGGCAATCCTTGAGGCCGGTCGCGTGGCACCCACGGCCAAAAATCTGCAGGAGCAGCATGTCTACGTGCTGCAGGACGAGGCGGATCTCGCGCTGGTCGACGAGCTCACCCCATGCCGCTACGGCGCACCGACGGTGCTCGTCGTGGCGTTCGATACCGAAAACGTCTACACCTACCCGGGCGATGAACGCGATTCGGGCATCGAGGACGCGACGATCGTGGCGACGCACATGATCCTCGCCGCCGCGAACGAGGGCGTGGACAGCTGCTGGGTCAACCGCGTGGACCCCGCCGAGGCCAAGGCGAAGCTCGGGCTGCCCGACAACGAGGAGATCCTCATGTTCATGGATTTGGGCTTTGCCGCCGAGGGCGCAGGCCCGCTTGCGAACCACACCAGCCGCAAGCCGCTCGAGGACACCGTCACCTACCGTTAGTCGACGGGACGGAACCCGACAAGATGGTGCCAGGTACAAACTTGTCGCGACAAGTTTGTACCTGGCACCATCTTGTCACCATCAGCGTGGGCGACGACTGACGCGGAAGCGGAGCTCGTCATCGCGGCGCTCGACAAGGCGCCCGGTCGCCGACAGCGCAAGCCACAACCCCATGACCAGCAGGCATAGGCACACCAGGCTACCGAGCGAGCCCTCGACGACATCGCGCGAGACGCCATCGGGAAGCTGCTCCCATGCTACGCGCGAAAGCAGCACCGTCTGCAGGGCGAAGATCGACGTCAGCGCACCGGCAAGATTAAGGGCGCGCACGCCCTTCACCGCGAGCGTCTCGAGCCGACGAGCGCGCGCCAGGTTGACGATGGCGAGCACGATCATGATGAACGCGTAGCCTGCATACCCGTAGATGAGCGCGCCGGGATAGGCCGCCCCGCTCCCCTGCAGCACGAGCCGCGCCACCGTACTCGACATCGCCATGACCGCAAGCACGAGCGCCACACCGACCCGGCGGCAGCGCCTGAGGGAGTCGACGGTCTCAGGCCGATCCTCGACAGCCACGCTCATGAGCGCGCCTGACGCCAGATAGGATTTGCACGTGTTGAGCACGGCGATGACGATGCCCACCGAGATCGTCCAGATCGAGCGCGCAAGCAGACCGGCAACGATGCTCACGACGGCAAACGCCACGTGAAGTGCACCGATGAGCAGCCCGAGGGTCATCGCCCGCGCCTCGGGATTGTCGATAAGCGGATGGGGAACCACGCTGCGCATGACGGTGCCGACGCACGAAACCCGACGGAACGTGACCCCACCGCCCTCCGCGGCGACCGGCACGCCGGCAAGCCTATTGAGCGCGCGAAACATCCTGCGCTTGATTCGCGTGCGAAGACGGGCGCGCACGCGGCTTTGCGTCTCGACGATGATTCGCATGCCGCACCTCCCCGCCTATCGCCACTATGGGTTGGTTGGGGACGTGTTCCGTCCAACCCATTCCTTCCCGATGGGTCAGATGGGGACGTGTTCCGTCCAACCCCTCGGAACGTGTTCGTTCCAACCCCTCCCGCTTCCATCATACCCGTAACGAATAGACAGACAGAACAGCCTCGCCGAAGGCAGCCGGACAGCGGGCGCTACAGGGCAGGCGCCCTATCGGGACGGTCCGATGCCGTACACGTCGTTGCGTAGCAGGCGATAGGCCGCGGCGGCGAGCGGCACGCCCACAAACATGCCCGCGATACCGAACGCGCCGCCGCCGACCGTCACCGCGGCAAGCACCCAGATGCCGGGCAGCTGGATGGACGAGCCCACCACGTGCGGGTAGATCAGGTCGCCCTCGAGCTGCTGGAGCACCACGATAAAGATGAGGAAGATGAGCGCCTGCACCGGCGACACCATGAGAATCAAAAACGCGCCGATCGCCCCGCTGATGAGCGCTCCCACGATGGGGATGAGCGCCATGAACGCCGTGAGCGCCCCGATCATGAGCGGGTACGGAAGCCCCAGGATGAGCATGCCCACCGCGCACAGCGCGCCGAGCACCACGGCCTCGGTGCACTGACCCACGAGGAACCGATGGAAGCAATCGTCCGCGATACCGAGGACATAGCGGACGCGCAGCAAAAGATCGGCCCTCAGGTAGCGCTCCATGAGCAGGTCGCGCTGGACGGCGAGGCGCTCCTTGTTGAGCAGCACGAAGAGGGCGAAGATGAACCCGAGGAAAAACGTCGCCGTCCCGGAGACCACGCCCGACACTGCGCCGACCACGCCCGACATGACGACACCGGCAAGGTCGCTCACATGCGATTTCCAATCGAACGCCTCGAGGGACGCGCTCACGCTGTTCACCAAGTCGGGCGTGATGAGGTCGCTCTCCTCGAGCCAGTCGAACAGCGCGACCGTCGCCACGGGGACTTCGTCGATCAGCAGGCGCACGCAGTCGATGAGCTGGGGCACCACAAGCCACAGCACCGCCGTCGCTACGACGACGAGCGTGAGCAGCGCCGCGACGAGGCTGATCGCCGGGCGCAGGCGGCAAACGAGGCGGTTGTCGCTTGCGGGCAGGAAGTGCCGCTCGAAAAAGCTCATGAGGATGTTGAGCGGGTAGGCGAGCACGAGGCCGAGCGCAAGCGGAGCCACCGCCGATGCGATGAGCCCGACGAAGCCGGCGATATTCGGCCAGTAGTAGATGCCGAGATACACCGCGAAGGCGGCGAGGGCGATCAGGGCGATCGTACGCGGGCTGGGCTGGTTCATGGATGTTCCCCTCGAGAGGTCATCGGGCACTTCGCTCCATCATACCCGCTTCATCGCGTGACGGGATGGCGACAGGATGGGGCCGGGTTCAATCTTGTCCTATCGGCCGGATCATGAAGACCCCCTTGCATGGAAAAAAGTGCCTGTCCCTATTTTCCCATCCTGTCATGAAAGCCGTGCGCGGTGCAAGACGGCGCATATGCCGAACAGCTGCAACCGAAGCCATCCTGAACCGCCGCAATGCCGCTATCATGCAGGCAGGCTATGAGACTCGCGGGGGCATCATGAGCGAACACGTCACGAGAAACGAGCGGCTGCTCATCCAGTGGTACTACGCCATGGTGCCGTTCGCGCAGCGCGCCTTCAGGTACATGATCATCGTGATGGTCGAATACCTCTTCCTCAGCATGCTTGACGACCTCGTGTTTCACAACCCGACCATGTATCTCGGCGGGCTTTTCGCCATGCTCGTCATCGTGATCGCATTTACCTTCGTGAAGTGCTACGCCTTGCTCGCCTCCCGCGTGGATCTCAACAAGAAAACGTGGAACTCCGTCGCCAGCAAGGCGCGAGCGGCAAAGCGTCGCAAGACGGAAGCCGTCCAAGACGACGACTTGGACGACAGCAAGCGCCGCGCAGAGATCGGCCGGCGCGGGATGCAATCGGTCTTCACCTTCCGCGAGGACACCGACGGCCTCATGCGCGCCGCGTGGAGGATTGCCGAACCTCTCGGCATACCGCTGCCCAACCCCAAGCGCTTCCGCCGGGTCGTCCTCGCCGCGGCCCTCGTCCTGCTCGCAGCCGTCTACGTGCCCCATTACATCGGGCGCGCCGCGACCATGCAGCAGCAGACCGAGATAGCAGCCCAGACGACGCGCGCGCTCGCGGCATCGTTCGAGGAGGCGGGGCTCGACACCTTCGCGCCCGACCCCACCGACGAACATGAAAAGGTCAGCTACTACGTCACCGGCGATATCGTCGACGAGGCGGGCACCGAGACCGGCTCTGTGCGCGTGGACGTCGATAACGCGGGCCGCGTGATTGAGGTCTGGTACTCAATCGACCTTGACCCTGCGGCGAACGCGACCGACAACCTCGCGTACATCGAGAGCAGCCTTGCGCTTATGCACGGCGCGGTTGAGGCGGCCGAACCGCCTGCCCTTGTTCCCGGACTCGTGACCGCCGGCGAGCTGCCCCGGGACTTCAAGGACGCCTTCCTCGCAGCCGACATGAAGGAGGGCTTCTCCCTCGACCGCTACGACGTCGATTCCGCCATCGTTGATGACGCCGAGCTGCGATTCATGTTCGTCGCCGGCGCCGAAGACACCTGGGATGGAAGCGATGAGTGCTACGTCTCGCTCACCGTCGAGGTTGACGACGGGCTTCTTGTGGAGTCGCTTCCCCGGTAGCGGGCTCCGAAGACGCGTTGCCGGACGCTATCGGGATGCGCACATGGTAAGCGCGATGGCGAGAACGTCACCCTTCACCTCGGCTGCGATATCCATCCCCATGGCCCGGGCCAGGTTTGCGCAGATCGCAAGTCCCAGGCCGCTGCCAGCGGCGGCGCGCGTCGTATCCGCTTGGTAGAAGCGGTCGAAGAGCCGCGCCGAGTCGATGGGCCCCGGATCCGCGACGGCGTTTGAAACACTCAGCAGAACGCAATCGCCTTCCCGCTCCGCCGAGATCCTCGGAGCCGCCGAGCCGTGCCGGAGCGCATTCACCACGAGATTCGTGAGGACGCGGGCGAGCGCATCGCGGTCGGCATCGACGGTAAGGGCATCGTCCTCGAAGACAACCTGCGGTTCCCATCCGAGTCCCTCGAAGGCAGGATACTGACCCAACAGGATTTCCTCCACGAAGGGCTTGAGCGCCACGGGCTCCACCGTGAGCGCTAGGTCCGGATCGGTCGACTTTGTATACGCGAAAAGCTGGTCGAGCAGCTCCGTCGTGGCGTCGATGCGCGCCGCCGCAGCGTCCAGGTGTCGCTCGCGCTGATCGGGGTCCGCCTCATCGCGCGCAAGCTGCAGATAGCCTTTAGCGCCCATCAGCGGCGTGCGGATGTCATGCGAGAGTGCCGAGAGGTCGCGCTGGAACTCCTGTTGATGGCGCAACGCCTCGACGTGCGCCTGCGCGCCGCGATCGAGTTCGGCGTTGACAGCGTCCGCCAGGTCCGTGACGCCCGGAGCTCCGCCCGCCGTCACGCGCATGTTGCTCTGCGGGTCGCGTTCACGCAGGAAGCGCGCGATACGGCGAAGCTCGCCCAGGTAACGTGCCCCGGCGAGCAGCAAGCCCATGCCCAGCCCGATCACGAACAAGGCGATGGCCAGTACGCTGGTGTCCATGGGCCCTCCTAACGCGCCACTCTCTCACTGCCCTTAGCGCTATTGTGCCGAAAATGATCGGTTAAGACCATCTGCCAACATGCTGGCACGGCAGACGCGCGGACGTTCTCGCATCCGCTTGGCGGTCTTACGTAGTTCACGCGACTCAAATCGCGCCTCGTCATCTCAAACTGGACAATTTGTTCAGATATGAAGGTCTTGGCGCGCAAATAGCCGCATCTGATCGGCAAACAGGCCGCCGGATTCCGTCATACGTTCGCATGATTTGGCCGTTTTGAATAAAATCCCCTTGGATTCATCTCGTTTCGTATATAAACGCCTGCGACTCGTACGTGAAACCCCGTTGGAGACAAAAACAACCTTCATATCTGAACAAATTGTCCAGGTTCAGCGGGCAACCATCCTGCGTCTCCCAGATATCCGGCAACGATCGCCCCGCAGACGTCACGTGGACCGCGGGGCTCGTTGCCCGGCACACGACTAGCGCGCACGCCACCTAGATATCGCGCTTGCGGGAGATGAG
>CASEEY010000006.1 GCA_949287055.1 uncultured Collinsella sp. | reverse complement strand
GTCGTACCCGAGCGCCGTGAGGTATGCGCAAGGCGATATCGACAGGGCAGCCCTAAAAAGAACTCGGTCACGCGCACACCGCATGCGCGTGCGGCGAGGTAGTGTCCGCCTTCGTGGACGAATACGAGCAGCGATAAGGTCAGCAGTCCCCAAAAGACCGTGCTGATGATTCCAAGGACATCGATCATCGTGCTATCCGAACATGTCCATCAGCGACGTGCGGCGAGCACGGAACGAGCATGAGCACGGGCCCATGCGTCGACATCGGAAAGCTGCTCGAGGGTTTGGACCGGCTGGACGTCGTGTGCATCCATGCAGGCAGCGACGACGGCGTCGATATCGGTGAACGAGCACGAGCCGTCGAGGAACGCCGCGACCGCAATTTCGTTCGCGGCGTTCAGGACGCACGGAAGCGTCCCTCCCCTTCTGCCCGCCTGCTCGGCAAGGGCGAGGCAGCGGAACGTGTCGGCATCCGCTTCAGCGAAGTCCAACGACCCGATGGTACGGAAGTCCACGCGGGGCGCAGGCGTCTGCCAGCGGTCGGGATACGAGAAGGCAAGCTGGATGGGTATGCGCATATCCGAAGCGCCGAGATGAGCGATGACAGACCCGTCCTCGTATTCCACCATGGAGTGAATCTTCGATTGGCGCTGAACGACGACCTGGATGAAATCCATATCGACGGCAAACAGATGCATCGCCTCGATGCGCTCGAGACCCTTGTTCATGAGCGTGGCGGAGTCGATGGTGATCTTGGCGCCCATATTCCACGTGGGATGAGCGAGCGCGTCGGCGACCGTCACGCGGGCGAGCTGATCGCGCGTGTATCCAAAGAACGGTCCTCCCGAGCAGGTTAGCCAGATCGCATGGGCACGCCGCGGATCTTCGCCCAGATAGCACTGGTATATCGCAGAGTGCTCGGAATCGACGGGGATGAGCTGGTCCTTGCGCGCGAGCGGCATGAGCAGATCGCCGCCGACGACCAGGGACTCCTTGTTGGCGAGGGCAAGACGCTTGCCGGACGAAAGGACCGCTGCGCTTGCGGCGAGACCGGCGGCTCCGACGATCGCGACGAGGACGCAATCGATGTCGTCCTCCAAACAGATCGACAGCGCGGCATCAGGGCCGGTGTAACAGGCGCACCCGCGTGGAAGCTCGGAGAGAATCGGGTCGTTGGCGTGGTCGGGATCGGTGACGGCAACGCGCGACAGGGAGAACTCACGAGCGAAGCGAACGAGGTCCTCGGTGCGGCTGTGAGCAGAACAGGCCACGACCTGCAATCGATCGGCGTGCTGACGGCATACGTCGAGCGCTTGCGTGCCAATCGATCCGGTGCAGCCGAGAATCGCCACGCGAAGGCGCGCGGCTTGTTGGTTCAACGCAGTATCAGCGAGCTCCATTAGATGACGCCCCCGATCTTGAGGATGAGATAGGCGGTGATACAGCCGAAGATAAGGGAATCAGAGCGGTCGAGCATCCCGCCGTGCCCCGGGATGAGATTGCCGGAATCCTTGACCCCGACGCCGCGCTTGATGCGCGACTCGATCAGGTCGCCAAACACGCCGAGGACGGATACCGCAAGACCGGTGGCAACGGCGAAGACGAGGTCAAATCCATACAGCCCCGTGGCCCACAGGATAAGCCAGATGACAACGGATCCGGCAAGGCCGCCCGCGAAGCCCTCCCAACTCTTCTGAGGGGAGATCTTGGGGACCATCTTATGTTTGCCGAATTTGCTGCCCACGAGGTAGGCGAACGAATCGCTCGCCCAGAGCGAGGCGCACACCCCAACCGAGAGCAGCGCGCCGGGAAAGCCGGCAACCGAATCGCGCAGCAGCACGATGGCCGACAACATGAAGCCGGTGTACATCGCGCCGAACGCGGTGATGGCGACATCGGCCAGGCGCGTCCGCGGAAAAAAGACGTACCAAAGGCCGAGCGAGAGCACGAGCACGAACAGGAGCGCGGAGAGCCACAACGGATCGACGAGAGCGGAAAGCGGGAACAGAACCGCCGCGGCAAGGCCGAGCAGTTCGTTGGGAACCTTGCCGTCAAGCCGCATCATGCGGAAGAACTCGAAACAGCACAGCCAGCTCATGGCGGCGACGAACAGGGCGGTCGGGAGCGTTCCCGCAATGAGGCAGCCGATGAACAGCGCAGCGTAGATGAGGCCGAAGGCGGTTCTTACGACAAGACCGCTCGGCTGCCGCTTCGACTCCTGTGCGCTTCCTGTCCCCGAGTCACGACGGGGACGCGATGTGTCTTGACGACGTTGTTCCAACAAAATGCTCCTCAGGATAGGAAAGATTCGGTCACGAGGCGGTGTTCAGACCTCCGAAACGCCGATTCCTGCCCTGGAAGGCAAGGATGGCGCGAATCAGCTCCCATCGGTCGAAATCAGGCCAATACGTATCGGTGATGTAGAACTCCGCATAGGCGATCTGCCACAGCAGGTAATTGGATACGCGAAGCTCACCGGACGTGCGGATGACCAACTCCGGGTCAGGAAGGCCAGCGGTATACAGGTGCGACGCGACGGCGTCCTCGTCGATGTGCTCGGGATCGAGCGTACCGGCAGCTGCCTCTTGCGCAAGCTCGCGCGCGGCGCGGACGAGCTCTGCACGTCCACCGTAGTTGACGGCGAGCGCAAGGACCATTCCCGTGTGCCCGCTGCATTCGGTCAGGCCGTATTCGAAGACCTGGCGCGTCCGCTCGGGAAGCGCGGAGATGTCGCCGAGGAAGACGACTCGAACGTTCTCGCGCTTGAGCAGCGGCAGCTCGTCGATAAAGGTCTTGGCGAACAGGTGCATGAGAACGTTGACCTCATGCTTGGGGCGATTCCAGTTCTCAGTGGAAAACGCATACGCCGACAGCACGTCGACACCGAGGCGCACGCAGGCGGTGATGATCTCGCGTAGCGAGACGATACCGGCCTTATGGCCCTCGGTGCGAGCGAGGCCGCGGGAGGTGGCCCATCGGCCGTTGCCATCCATGATGCAGGAGATATGGCGCGGGATGCGCGCCATATCCACCATGTCGAGCGCTACGTCGGACGGATGATCGCTGAAGTATTCCGCTCGCTTTGCTTCATCTACCAGCACGTTAGATCTCCATGACCTCGGCTTCTTTGACCTTGAGCAGCTCGTCGATCTTCGCGACGTAGGTGTCGGTGTGCTTCTGGACCTTGGCCTGCTCGCGACGGACATCGTCCTCGGTCAGGTCCTCGTCGCGGTCGAGCTTGTTGTTCGCATCGCGACGGATGTTGCGGATAGCCACCTTGGCCTGCTCGGCGAGCTCACGGCACTCCTTGACGAGCTCGCGGCGGCGCTCCTCGGTCGGCGCCGGGAACGGAAGGCGGATGACAGTACCGTCAGAGGAGGGCGTGATGCCGAGGTCGGAGGCGGAGATCGCCTTCACGATGGCGTTGAGCAGCGCCTTGTCCCACGGCTCGACCATGAGCATGTGAGCTTCGGGAGCCTTGACGGCTGCCACCTGGGTGATGGGGGTGGCGACGCCGTAGTAGTCGACGGTGATGTCCGCGAGGACGTTGGCGTTGGCGCGCCCGGTGCGGACCTTGGCGAAATTGTGCTTCAGGTTCTCGATGGTCTTGTCCATCTGCGCGGTGATATCGGCCATTGCTAATCCTCCTGTACGACGACGGTACCGACGGGCTCGCCCTTGAGGGCGCGCTTGATGTTGTCCTCGCCCTCGATGTTGAGGACGATGATGGGCATGTGGTTGTCCTGGCACAGGGCCGCAGCGGTGGAATCCATGACCTGCAGGCCGCGTACAAGGACCTCGTGATGCGTGATGCGCTCGAAGCGCACGGCATCGTCGTTGGAGACGGGGTCCTTATCGTAGATGCCGTCGACCTTCGTCGCCTTGAGCAGGCAGTCGGCGCCGATCTCGCAGGCGCGCAGCGCGGCGGCGGTGTCGGTGGTGAAGTAGGGGTTGCCCGAGCCGGCGGCGAAGATGACGATATCGCCCTTCTCGAGGTGGTTGATGGCGCGACGGCGGATGTAGGGCTCGCAGACCTCGTTCATCTGGATCGCGCTCATGACGCGGCACGGGGCGCCGACGCGCTCGAAGGCGTCCTGCAGCGCAAGCGCGTTCATGACCGTCGCGAGCATGCCCATGTAGTCGGCCTGCGCGCGGTCCATGCCCTTTGCCGAGCCCGCGAGACCGCGGAAGATATTGCCGCCGCCCACGACGATGCCGATCTCGACGCCATCGTCGTGCAGCTGCTTGATCTGGGTGGCGAGACGCTCGGTGACCTGGGGGTCGATGCCATAGCGCCCCTCCCCCATCAGGGCCTCACCGGACAGCTTGAGCAGCGCGCGGCTGTAGAGGTACTCAGACACAGTGTCCTCCTTATCTAGGTATATCTCAGACATTCTAGCGTACTTGCGTGGTCGACCCATAAAAAAGCAGGCCATAGGTCGAAACCCACAGCCTGCTCGGTAGGCATCGCGAATGCGCGCTAGTTAGCGGACTCGCCGCTGACCAGACGGTCGAAGGCGACGACGCGAACGGTGTCGCCGACCTCCTTGGAGACCTTCTCGGCGTACTGCTTGATGGTGATGCTGGGGTCCTTGATGAACTCCTGCTCGTTCAGGACGAAGCCCTTGAAGAACTTCTCCAGACGGCCGAGGGCCATCTTCTCCTGGATGGCCTCGGGCTTGCCGGACTCGGCAGCCTGCGCCTTGTAGATGGCGATCTCGTGATCGATCGTCTCGGCGGGCACATCCTCGCGCACAGCGCTGATAGGCGCGGTGGCAGCGACCTGCATCGCGACGTCGTGAGCAAAGGTCTTGAAGGCGTCGCTTGCGGCGGTCTCGGGCTTATCGAAGCCGAACTCGACGAGGGCGCCGATCTTGCCGCCCATGTGGATGTAGCTGGCGACAGCGCCGGCGGCGGGCTTACGGATGGCGAAGCGGGTGAGCTTCATGTTCTCGCCGATGACGTGGATCATCTCGGTGAGGGCCTCGTTCACGGTCTCGCCGCCCATGTCGGTGGCGAGCAGCGCGTCGACGTCAGCGGGCTCGGTCTCGCAGACGACCTGAGCGATCTTGGCGACGAAGCCGGTGAACTTGGGGTTGGAGCTGACGAAGTCGGTCTCGCAGGCGACCTCGGCGAGCGCGCCAGCGCAGCCGTTCTCGGCGATGTAGGCGGCGACGGCACCCTCGTTGGTGGCACGACCGGCCTTCTTGGCGGCCTTCGCGATGCCGTTCTTACGAAGGATGTCGACGGCGGCGTCCATATCGCCCTCGGCCTCGACGAGAGCCTTCTTGCACTCCATCATCGGGGAGTCGGTCATCTCGCGGAGCTGCTTGACCATAGCGGCGGTGATCTGAGCCATGCTGGTTCCTTTCGAACTCAATGATGAACGAACGATTGGCGTATAGATTGCTTACTCGGCAGCGGCCTCGGTGGCAGCCTCGGCAGCCGGGGCCTCCTCAGCGGCGGGCTCGGCGGCGCCGGCCATCTCGGCCTCGGAGATCTGCTCCTTGCCGGAGCCCGCGAGGCAGGCGTCGGCGAACAGCTCGCACATGAGGGAGACAGCGGAGATGGCGTCGTCGTTGCAGGGGATGCCGTAGTCGACGTCGTCGGGATCGGAGTTGGTGTCGATGAGGGCGACGACCGGGATGTGCAGGCGCTTGGCCTCCTTGATGGCGTTCTCCTCGCGCTTGGTGTCGATGACGAAAAGGGCCGCGGGCAGCGACTTCATGTCACGGGCACCGCCGAGGTTGGTCTGGAGCTTGGCGAGCTCCTTGCCGAGAACGGCCTGCTCCTTCTTGCCGCGCAGGGCCATGGAACCGTCGGCGACCATGCCCTCGAGCTCCTCCATGCGGTTCATACGGGAGCGGATGGTCACGAAGTTGGTGAGCATGCCGCCGAGCCAACGCTGGTTGATGTAGGGCATGCTGGCGCGCTCAGCAGCGGCCTTGACGGCCTCCTGGGCCTGCTTCTTGGTGCCGACGAACAGCACCTTGCCGCCATGGGCGCAGGTGTTCTTCAGGAACGTGTAGGCGCGGTCGGCCTCGACGATGGTCTGCTTGAGGTCGAGGATGTAGATGCCGTTGCGCTCACCGAAGATGTAGGGGCGCATCTTGGGGTTCCAGCGACGGGTCTGGTGACCGAAGTGGCAGCCAGCCTCGAGAAGGGTGCGGATGTTGATCTTGGTAGCCATTGATACCTCCTGTGGTTCGCCTCCGCGCAGGCGTCTAACCTCGTTCGCCACCCGGCCAAAAGCTACCTGGAAGCCGGGCACCACGGCAGGACGAGTAGCCGCGCGTGTGTGATGGATACGGTTGCGCCAGACGCAACCTGATGCATGATAGCAGCTCCGAGGGGCAAATCCAAGCGATCGCACGCCTTTGTGTGCAGCTTGTGGGGCTCAGGCGCGCGGATGGGCCCCCTTGAGCACCCCTTTGAGCCGCTCGGGCGTCAGATGGGTGTACAGCTGCGTGGTCGAAAGGCTCGCGTGCCCGAGGAGCTCCTGCACGCTTCGCAAGTCGGCTCCCCCGCTCAACAGGTCGGTTGCGAACGTATGGCGCATCGCGTGGGGCGTAAGGTCGCTCGGCAGGCCGGCGCGCGCGGCGAGCAGGCGAAAACGGTGGCGGAGGGCATCCGCGCTCATAGCGCGACCGCGGGTCGAGATGAACAGCGCCCGTGTGGTCTCCGCCTCGCCGTCGCGCCGGCAGGCAAGCAGCTGGGGGCGCGCATGGCTGATGTAGCCGGACACGGCGTCTGCCGCCCGCCAATAGATCGGCACGATGCGCTCCTTCGACCCTTTACCGAACAGGCGGATGCACGATCCGGACCAATCGATCGAATCAAGCGTCAGTCCCGCTACCTCGGAGATTCGGGCGCCCGTTGCGTACAGGAGCTCGAGCATCGCCGCGTCGCGCACCCCTTCAGGCGAGTCGAGCTGCGGGGCTGCCATGAGCGCATCCATCTGCTGCTCGGTCAGAACATGCGGTAGGCTCTTGGGGATCTTGGGCGTCGCGAGCGGGCAGGCGGGGTCGGAATCGATGCGCTCATCAAGCAGAAGCCAACGATAGAGCGCCCGTATTGAGGACAGATGGGCTGCAACCGTCTTGGGCGCGTAGCGCGCGGCTTTGAGCTCGGCGAGATAGCTGCGGATATCGCGCGTGCGAACACCTGAAAGGCTCGCATCGCGGCGTGTAAGCCATCGGGCGTAGGCCGAAAGATGCGATCGGTAGGCGCGCACCGTCTCGGGGGAAACGCCTTCGACCTTGGCTATATAGTCCAAAAACCGCTCGACGTCCGCGGGAAGGGCATCGGCGTCAGGGGCGCTCATCGCGTCTCCGCGAAGAACAGGTCCGGTCGCGATTCGATATAGCGCGAAAGATCGTCCATGGCGCGTGCGGCATACAGGCCGTAACGGTCGTGCTTGGAGCGGCGTTTTCCGTCGTCCAGGGGCGGCACGAGCCCAAAGTTGACGTGCATGGGCTGGTAGCCCTGCGTGTTGGGATCGGTGGCGTAGGCGACCAGCGAACCGAAGGCGCCGGTCATGGGAAGCGTTGCGTGCGCGATGCCGACAAGGTCGGCATAGGTGTTCAGAGCTGCGAGAAGGCCTGAGGCGATTGCCTCGGTATAGCCCTCGGTGCCGGTGATCTGTCCTGCGAGGCGGATGTGCGTATCGGGAATGCGGAAGGTCCCGTCCAACACGTGCGGAGAATCGACGAACGTGTTGCGATGCATGACGCCGTAGCGGAAGAACTCAGCGTTCTCAAGGCCGGGAATCATGCGGAAGACGCGCTTCTGCTCGGCAAAGGTGAGATTGGTCTGGAACCCGACAAGATTGTACGCGGTGCGCTCAGCGTTCTCGGCACGCAGCTGGACGGCGGCCCAAGGCCTGCGTCCGGTTCTGGGGTCGGTCAGGCCGACCGGCTTCATCGCGCCAAATCGAATCGCGTCTTTGCCGGTGCGAGCCACCTCTTCGGCGGGCTGACACGCGGAGAAGAGCTCGCGTCGCTCGAAATCCTTCAGGATGACGCGGTCTGCGCCCACGAGCGCTTCGATAAACGTCTCGTATTCCTCCTTGTTGAGCGGCGCGTTGAGATAATCCGCCCCCGTTCCGTCGTCATAGCGTGACTGGGCGAACAGGACATCCATATCGAGCGTCGAGGCGTCAACGATGGGCGCGGCGGCGTCAAAGAACGAAAGCGCGTCCCCGCCGACGCGGGTAAGCAGCGCACCGCACAGCGTCTTTGAGCACAGCGGACCGGCTGCGATGACGGTATGGCCGACAGGAAGCTCGCGAACTTCCTCGCGTACAACGGTGATGCGCGGACGCTCGGCGATGCTGCGCTCGACGAGACGTGAGAACACGTCGCGATCCACGGCCAGCGCGCCCCCTGCGGGCACGGCGGCCTGCTTCGCGCACCGGATGAGCTGGGACCCCATCGCGAGCAGCTCGTTCTTGAGAAGGCCCGCCGCAGAATCATGGCGCGTGGACTTGAACGAGTTGGAGCACACGAGCTCTGCGAGGTGATCGGTATGGTGGGCGGGAGATTTCGCGAGCGGCCGCATCTCATAGAGCGTGACGTCCACTCCCCTGTCGGCAAGCTGGCACGCGCACTCGCATCCCGCCAAGCCGCCGCCGACAACGGTCGCCTGCATCGCTGACATCCTATACCTCCGCTTCGCCGTGCTTGCCGCTCGACAGTATCGCCGATCGCGCACGAAAGGCGCGCACAGTCGGCGTAAAGGTGCCGTCGGGCATTCGTTCGATATCCCCTTGCATCATCATTCTGCTCAAGTGGGAGAGACAGTCCATAGGGCTCATCGATAGCATGGCGGCAATCTCCTCCAGGCGCAAGGGGCTCGCAAAAAGCGCGTCGAGTACCTGAGAGCGTTCATCGCTCGCCGGGTTGCCTTTCGGGGCCAAACGCTGATACCGCAGCGTGCCGAATATCCTCGATATCGCGACCTCAACGGATTCCTCGTCGATCAGACATCCCGCACCGTTGGCAATGAGGTGGTTGGCCCCGCGAGAGAGCGAAGACGTGATGGCACCCGGTGCTGCAAGCACCTCGCGTCCAAGTTCGAGCGCAGCCTCTGCTGTGGAAAACGTACCGGACGGAAGGCCCGCTTCGGCGATGAAGACCGCCTGGGAGAGCGCGGCGATGATACGATTTCGCTTGGGAAACGCGAATCGTCTGGGACAGGCCCCCCATCGCTCAAGAGATACGATCGCACCGCCGCACGCAAGCGTACGGTCGAAGAGCTCAGCTGAGGTACGCGGATAGATGACATCCGCTCCTGTCCCGGCAACGATAACATGGGTGCCCCCCGCGTCAATCGCTGCGGTTCCGGCAGCGAAATCGCACCCCTTGGCTCCGCCGGACACCACGGTGATGCCCGATTCGGCAGCTGCCGTGGCTATCATGTCGGCAACCACCATGCCATAGGGCGTGGCCCGACGGGAACCGATAACGGCTGCCGCACGGCCGTTGAGCGCGGCAAGGTTGCCGATGACGTAGAGCATTGGTGCGCAGGCGAGGTCCTTCACGCATGAAGGGTAACGGGTATCGCCCGGATCAAGCTCGTATCTCGGATAGCTATCTCCCATCCTCCACCACCCCGCGAAACATCGATGCTTCCAGGATATGGGCATCGCTGACCTGCTTGCTCTCCGCTAGATCGGCGATGGTGCGCGCCACACGGCACAGCCGGACGATCCCGCGTGCCGAGAGCACCCCGACGTGGGCAAGGCGCACCAGAACGGTCCGTGCCGCCTCGTCAAGCTGGTACGGTGCCGTCACGCCCTCAAGGGTTCGTTCGTCTCCGGGCACACGCTTGCCGTCGTGCGCCTTGCGCCAACGACGAAACGCCCGTCCCCGCTCGACGTCGGCTGCCATGGATTTCGAATCCATGCCCTCTTCCCCTTTGACGATCAATTCGGGGTCCGGTCGAAGCACGTCGATGGTCATATCGATTCGATCGGCAAGGGGCCCCGAGAGCTTGGATCGGTACCGGTCGATCGCGGCGGGCGTGCACGTACAGGGCACTTCTCGATCCCCGAGATGCCCGCAGGGACAGGGATTGCTTGCCGCCAGCAGCTGGAAGCGCGAGGGAAACGTGTACGCGCCCTCCGCGCGAACGATTCTCACCTCTCCAGATTCCATGGGCTGTCTGAGCGTCTGAAGGACACTGGAGGGAAACTCCCCGAGCTCGTCGAGGTGAAGCACCCCACCGTGCGCCAAGCTGATTTCACCGGGTCGCACGGGTTTTCCGCCGCCGATGAGCCCCGCAGTAGAAATACTATGGTGAGGGCTGCGGAAGGGACGGGCCCCCGCGAGGATGTCATCGAGCGGCTCATCGGCAACCGAGTGGATGCAGAGGGCCTCAAGGCGCTCCGCTTCATCAAGCGCTGGGAGAATTGAGGTCATACGCTTGGCAAGCATCGATTTGCCGGCTCCCGGCGCACCGATCATCAACAGACCGTGTTCGCCGGTCGCGGCGATGACCATTCCCCGCTTCGCGACATCCTGCCCGATGACATCGGCAAAATCCAAGGTGCGCATCGGCTTGCGATCGGTCTCGCTCATGAGAGGAAACGATGTCGCTTCATGCACGCCCAGGCGCAGTGATCCGATATGATCGAGTACGCGCCGCTGCACACCGGTGATCGACACGTCCGTGGCGGCTCGCGCGGAAACGAGCGTCAGGCTCTGCTCGCGCGCGAGCAGCTGATATGCGATGTCTCCGGAGGTGGGGCTGGTGCATCCGTCAAGACCAAGCTCTGCGACGAAGAGGCAATCGTCAAGACCTGCCGGCGGTATCTGACGCGACGCCGCGAGGATGGCCACGGCGATCGGCAGGTCGAATCCCGATCCGCTCTTGCGCATGTCTCCCGGGGCGAGATTGACGGTAATGCTGCTGCGCGGGATCTCAAAACCTGCGGCACGCAGGGCGCAGCGAATTCGACCGCGCGCCTCGAGCACGCCTGAATCGGCCATGCCGACGATGGACATACCGGGGATGCCGCCGGTCATGGAGACCTCGACGGTCACCGGCCTGGCCTCGACACCGCGAATGCAGGCGGCATGGACAGCGAACATGCCGCGCACCGGCCCGCTCATCGGTCGCCGTCCCATTCGAAGGCGCTGAAGAGGTGCTCGATCTCCGCGTTGAACCCGGGCCTGAGCGTGACGGCGACGATGTCGAATCGAACGGCGAAGACCGGGAAGTGCTCGAGGACGTAGCAGGCTGCTATCCGGGCGTAACGGGCGCATTTTCGCTCATCGACGGCAAGCTCGGGATACGTCGCCTCATCTGACGGCGCCCGTCTCGTCTTAACCTCTACGAGGACGCATTCGCCGCTGTCGGCATCAAGCACGATGAGGTCGGCTTCACCCTCGCGGCATCGGTAGCCGCATGCCTCGACGACGTATCCGCGGGTTTCCAGATACGCTCGCGCGATCTGCTCGCCGAGCCGTCCGATCTCCTTGGTGCTCAGGCTTTCTACCAGGGCGGGATCGTCGGTGCACTCCCGCAGCAGATCGAATCTATCGTCGCGTTTCCTGCCCATCTGAAACTCCTCTCATCGGTGGATGCAAGGAGTATGAAGGGCCAATCTGACCGCAGGAATAAGATGTTCCGACGCATATCAGACCGGGATTCGCACGAAACCCGACCAGGATGCAACACGGGAGCACGCAGGGCATGCGAAGCGCGTATCGCATGCATGGGCGTGAGGATGTGATTCAGAACAAGCGGCCGGTCTCCAGGAAGTTTCCGCAAAAGCTGACGCGATGGTAAGGGCTCAACCCAAGCTCTTTGATGGCGGCGATGTGCTCGGCGGACGCATATCCCTTCGACTGCGCGAAGTGATAGCCGGGACACTCGGCGTCCAGCTCGACCATAAGCTCGTCACGAGTCACTTTGGCGACAATGGAGGCGGCGGCGATGCACGCCACGGTCGCATCCCCATGGACGACATCGCGTTCGCAGGCAAGGGCCCCGAGCGGATTGCCATCCATGAGCACGCAGTCCGGCTCGATCCCGCAATCTTCGACGGCGCCGACGACAGCCCGGCGCAGGCAGTGCGCCATCCCCTGCGTATCGATGTCCGCGGGCGGAATGTGGCAGATGCCAATGGCGGTCGCGACCTCGGCGATACGAGCCGCGAGCACTTCGCGGCGCGCAGGCGTCAGCTGCTTCGAGTCGTTGATGCCCCAGATGAGGGGCTCCGGCGGAAGACACACGGCGCACACGGTCAGCGGGCCGGCGACCGATCCCCTGCCGACCTCGTCGACACCGATGATGACGCCATCTCCCCCGAGCTCGAACATCGTGCGGTACATGCCCTCGACGCGCTCACGCTCCGCGCGTTCGCGATCAAGGCGTTTGGCGGCGCGCTCTATGGCCTTCTGCACCTGAACGCGGGGGTCGTCGCGGTATCGCTCGATGAGGGACGGCACCTGGTCGAACGGAGCGCTTGCGAGTTCGGCGGCAACGTGGGCGGCCGATTGGGAGCTCGTCATATTTGCCATAGGGCCTCCTTGTGCAAAAAGGCCACCTCGGTATCGAGGCGGCCTTTGAAAACCAGAAAATGGCTTGCGGGCTTCTTAGCGCTTCTCGGGAATGCGAGCAGCCTTGCCGATCTTGTCGCGCAGATAGTAGAGCTTCGCGCGACGGACACGGCCGTGACGAATGACCTCAAGCTTGGCGATCTTGGGGCTGTGAAGCGGGAAGGTGCGCTCGACACCGATGCCGAAGGAAAGCTTGCGCACGGTGAAGGTCTCACGGGAGGAGCCGCCGCTCATGCGGATGACGTCACCCTGGAAGACCTGGATGCGCTCGCGGTCACCCTCCTTGATGCGGTAGTGAACCTTGACGTTGTCGCCGACGCGGACCTGCGGGATGTCCTCGCGCATGTCCTGGCGCTCGATAGCGCGGATGTAGTCCATGTTTCGATCCTAACTCTTGCCAGAGGTGCCGCGTCCGACGGCACATGGGTTGAACAAACGTGATAAGTATACGCAAACCGCAAGGGAGCGCAAGGAAAAACGTGGGATTTCGAAGGACGTCCACGAAACCCCACGTCGGTTACTTCTTGGCAAGCGCACCCATGTCGGCGCCGTCGGCGAACACGGTCTCGAAGCGGTTGAGCAGACGCAGACGGTACTCGCGCAGGGCGATATCCTCGTCCATGACCATGACGTCATCGAAGAAGCGATCGATCGGCTCGCGCAGCGCGGCGAGGCTCAGGATAAGCCGCTGGAAATCCTTGTGATCGAGAGCGTCGCGGACAAGCTCGCTCGCGTCGTCGGTCGCGCGCAGAAGGGCGCGCTCGGTGTCGCCCATCAGGGCCTCATCGACCTCGCTGCCCAAAGAGGCATCTGCCAGATGGCTGGCACGCGCATAGGCGGTCGCCAAGTTCTCGAATGTCTCGGGATCGCTTCTGCGCGCGTCCTCGAGGGCATGGGCGAGCGCGAAGTAGTCGACCGGAGCGAAAACGCTACCGGCGGAAACGGCGGCAACGGTATCGGGTGCGATCTTCTCGTCGCGCGCCATCTGCTCCATGCGGCCCTTGATGAAGGTGCACACCGCCTGGGCGACCGCGTCCTTATCGAAGGCAAGGCCCTGCTCAGCGTAGGCGTCGAGCGCGGGGCCGACGAGCTCCTCGTAGCCGCAGTGCAAACGCTCGCGCAGGATATTCAGGACGCCGATGGCGCTGCGGCGCAGGGCGAAGGGGTCCTTCGAGCCGGTGGGCGGCTCATCGATGGCGAACATGCCGACGATGGTGTCGAGTTTATCGGCGACGGCGACGACGCAGCCGGCGATGCCGGCGGGCAGTTCATCGCCGGCGAAGCGGGGGCGGTAGTGGTCGCGGATGGCGTCGGCGACCGCATCGCTCTCCCCTGCCGCCTTGGCGTAGTATCCGCCCATGACGCCCTGCTGGCTCGTGAACTCGACGACGGCGGAGCTCACGAGGTCAGCTTTCGCAAGATGGGCGGCGCGCTGCGCATCGGATGCGGCATGTGCCCCGATACGGGCGGCCGACGCGATGGCAAGGGCAAGATCCTCCATGCGCTCGGACTTCTGCAACACGCTGCCGAGCTTCTCCTGGAAGGCGACGTCGGCCAGGCGCGCACGGAAGTCCTCGAGCGACACCTTGAGATCCTCGTCATAGAAGAACTTCGCGTCGTAGAGGCGTGCGCGCACGACGCGCTCGTTGCCGTCGATAATGACGGCGGCGTTGTCGGGGCGACCGTTACCGACGACAACGAACTCGCGGGTCAGGGCGCCGGAAGCGTCGTAAATCGGGAAATAACGCTGGTTGGAGAGCATCGATTCGCAGATGATCTCGTGCGGAACGTGAAGGAACTCCTCATCGAAGGTACCAACGAGCACCGTCGGCCACTCGCAGAGGTTCACGACCTCGTCGAGGACCTTGCTTGGCGTGTCGACATGCGCGCCGGAACGCCCCGCCTCGATCTGAGCGATGCCGTCGGCGATCACCTGGCGGCGACGCTCCTCGGAAAGGACGCCGGCATCTTCGAGCACCTGCTCATAGGCGGCAGGTTCGGCAACGACGTGCTCACCGGGGCCGAGTACGCGATGGCCGCGGGTGGTATTGCCGCTCGTGACGTCAGCGTAGGCGACGGGAATGACCTCGGAGCCCAGCAGGGCGCAGATCCAACGGATCGGGCGCACGAACGTATCGTGAGAGGTGCCCCAGCGCTGACTGCGGTAATTGGGCCACTCAAGGTTTGCGATCACATCGTGGAACAGCTTTGAGAGCAGCGGCATGGCGGGCGCGGCGGGAATGTCCTTCTCGGCGAACACATACTCGCGCCCATCGGAATCTTCACGGCGGATGAGCTCGGCGGCAGCGATGCCGCACTTGCGCGCAAAGCCCTCCGCGGCTTTCGTGGGGTTGCCATCGGCATCGAAGGCGATGCTGGCCGCGGGACCGCGCTTGACGTCATGAATCGCCTCGGTCTCGGTCGCCACGCTCGACAGGACGGCAAGACGACGCGGGGTCGAGATGACGCGGATCTCGCCGTGTGCGAGCCCGGCGGCATCGAGCCCGTCGGCGACAAGTCGAGGCAGCTGCTTCACGGCGTTCATGAGGGGGGCAGACGGCATCTCCTCGGTGCCGATCTCAAATAGAAAGTCACGAATCTCGGCCATGTTAGGCGACCTCCCCATGCGAATCGTCGGCGCCGGCGACCTCGGCCATATAGGCCTCGCAGCAGGCCTTGGCGACGGTGCGGACGCGCAGGATGTAGTTGGCGCGCTCGACGGCGGACAGGGCGCCGCGCGCGTCAAGGATGTTGAAGGCGTGACTGCATTTCATGACACAGTCGTAGGCGGGAAGCGGAAGACCGGCATCGAGGCAAGAGTGGCACTCGCGCTCGTAGTCATCGAACTTCTGGCGCATCATTTCGACGTTGGCGACCTCGAAGTTGTATGCGCTGAACTCGCGCTCGTTCTCAAGGAACACGTCGCCATAGGTCATGGGCGTGCCGTCA
Organism: uncultured Collinsella sp.; assembly: GCA_949287055.1. GTDB lineage: Bacteria > Actinomycetota > Coriobacteriia > Coriobacteriales > Coriobacteriaceae > Collinsella. The sequence continues at coordinate 10,991 of CASEEY010000006.1, read as the reverse complement.
GGCAGGTAGCTCCACACCAAGTCGTAGACGGACGTCACGTTCTGCACGTACATAGCGAGGCGCTCGAGACCGTAGGTGATCTCGACGGGCACGGGATCGACTTCGATGCCGCCGACCTGCTGGAAGTAGGTGAACTGCGTGACCTCCATGCCGTTGAGCCACACTTCCCAGCCCAGGCCCCAAGCGCCGAGCGTCGGGCTCTCCCAGTCGTCCTCGACGAAACGGACGTCATGGTCAGCCGGATCGATACCGATGGCCTTGAGGGAGTCGAGGTAGAGCTCCTGCGAGTTTTCCGGACTCGGCTTGATGAGCACCTGGAACTGATAGTAGTGCTGCATGCGGTTGGGATTCTCGCCGTAGCGACCGTCGGCGGGACGGCGGCAGGGCTGCGCATAGCAGGTGCGCCAAGGCTTGGGACCGAGGCTGCGAAGCGTCGTGGCCGTGTGGAACGTGCCGGCGCCGACTTCGGAGTCATAGGGCTGCATGATGACGCAGCCGTGGCTGCCCCAGAACTGCTGGAGGCGCAAGATGATCTCCTGGAAGGTGAGAGCGGATTTTTCCATGCTCCTGATTCCCCTCATCTGTGGAATGTGGACAGATAGCAAGTCATGATAGACCAAACGGTCCGTGGTGTGCCCCGCTTCAGCTACGAAAGCGAACCGAAACGATTGAGGGGCCAGTACCTCAGAACGACCACGCCGATGACGTCGTCTTCCGAGATGGCGCCGAAATAGCGCGAATCGGCGGAATTCTCGCGGTTGTCGCCCATGACCCACAGGCACCCTTCGGGAACTTCATAGGGATATCCGACGACCGTACCGGGCGCGACGCTCGCAAGCGGCCAGCTTTCGCCGAGGGTGTAGGATTCATCCAGGGGCTGGCCGTCCACGACGACGCGGCCGTCTTCGAAATCGACGGTCTGCCCGGCGGTTGCGATGACGCGCTTGACGAGCACCTCGTGATCGGACGAGCCGTCGGGGTTCCTAAACACGATGATATCGCCGGCCGAAGGCGCCATGTTGAGGTTCGTCGTCACCTTCTGCGCGAACACCTGGTCGCCGATTTCGATGGTCGATTCCATGGAGCCGGTCGGGACGACATACGGCTCAAGAATGAAGGCGCGGACGCAAAGCATGGCGAGCACGGAGATGGCGATGATCACGACCCATTCGACAAGGCTGCGAAAAAACGAATGTACGTACGGGGTCACAGCTCCTCCTTTGCGCTTTCAGATGCAGGCGTCTGTTCATGATAGCGTGCGATGAGCTCGTGCGCACGGGCCCGCTCCTCATCGTTGAGGCGCGCCGTCGCGATGAGGTCCGGCCGCCAACGGCATGTGCGTTCGATCGCGTTGTCGCGGCGCCAGGCGGCGACTTTGGCATGATCGCCGGACAAAAGCACAGGCGGAACCTCGGCGCCTTCGAAGGATGCGGGACGTGTGTACTGCGCATACTCAAGAAGCCCGCCGTCGTCTGCCGTGGAAAACGACTCGTCCTTATTGGACATCTCGTCGCCGAGCGCCCCGGGAATCAGGCGAACGACGGCGTCAGTCACGACCATCGCCGGCAATTCTCCGCCGGTCAGGACAAAGTCTCCAATCGAGAGCGTCTCGTCGGCCAAGGCGTACGCGCGCTCGTCCATGCCCTCATATCGGCCGCAGACGAACAGGATGCGCTCCTTTGAGGCAAGCCGTTCGGCTACATGCTGGTCGAAACGTCGCCCGCACGGACTGAAAAACACGATATGGGGGCGCGGTCCGGTCGAGGTGATGTCGCGCACGGCCTCGGCGATGGGCTCGACCTTCATGAGCATGCCCTGGCCTCCGCCATAGGGCTCATCATCCACCGTGCGGTGCCGATCGTGAGTCCAATCGCGCAGATCGTATGCCTGGAAAGAAAACAGCCCCGAGCGCTGCGCGCGCCCGAGGATGGACGTCGCCATAACGTTGTCGAACATCTCGGGAAACACCGAGAGGGTCTCGATGATCATGCGTCCTCCCCCGTCGGCGCCGCGCAGTCGATAAGGCCGTCCATGATGTGGACCCGAATACCTCCCTCGTCAGGGACATCGAGAACAACCTGTTCGATAGCGGGAATCAGCACCTCGCCATACGAAGCGCCCTCGATGACCCAGACGTTGTTGGCAGGGGTCTCGAGCACCTCGACGATCTTTCCCAGCGCACCGTAGCGCTCATCGTGAACCTCTCGGCCGATGAGGTCGTCAAACGGCAGCTCAAGGGCATCGAGCTCAAGCTCGTCCTCACGGGCCAGCACATAGCAGCCCGCGATCGACTCGGCTCGGTCGAGGTCGTCGATGCCGGAGAACGCAACGAGCGCCGCTTGGTCGTTCACGCGCTCGACGGTGCAGAAACGGTCGCGTGAAAGCGACGGCGGTGTGAGCGCGACGGACATGCCATCGCGCAACAGAAAGGAAAGCCCCCGCAGCGGCGCTACGGAGACCTCCCCTTTCGTACCGTGCGGGGAAACCACACGGGCTATGTTCCGATAAGCGATCGACAAGGCTAGCCCAGAACCTCGACCTCGACGGACGTGCCAAGACGGGCCGCGAGCGCACGGGAGAGCGTGCGAATGGCCTTGATGGTGCGACCGTGACGGCCGATAACCTTGGCAACATCGTCGTCGGCAACGGAGACCTCGATGGTCGAGGAAGCCTCGCCATCGATGACCTCAAGGCTGACGGAATCGGTGTCGTCAACGATGCTCACGACGAGATATTCGACCAGATCGGCAATGCGATCGGAAACGAGCTCCTCGTCCTCAGGCGCGGACTCGGCGTCGATGCGCTCGGTAAGCTCCTCGGACAAAGTTACTCCTCGGAACCCTCAGCGGCAGCCTCGGCAGCGCGCTTGGCCTCCTCGGCCTCACGGGCGAGCTGCTTCTTGGACTTCTTCTCGACCGTCTCGGTCTTGGGGCCGGCCTCGGCGGCACGCACGAGCGCGGCGACGGAATCGGTGAGCTGAGCGCCCTTGGCCTGCCAGTCGGCGATCTTCTCGAGATCGAGATTAATGGTCTTCGGCGTGGTCAGCGGGTTGTAGCGGCCGACCTCCTCGATGAAACGACCGTCGCGGGGCGAACGGGAATCAGCGACGACAACGCGGTAGTACGGACGCTTGTGAGAGCCGTGACGAGCGAGGCGGATCTTAACTGCCAATGAAAACTCCTCCAACCGAGCAGCTGATAAGCTGCGACGTTAAAACAAACGGTTTGTAATAATACGCCAACGGCCCGAGCAGGTGAAGTCCGTGAGAGCAACTTCTTCGGAATGGCCATAGGCAAATCTATATTTTGACCACTTGCGATGCGAATGCAAGGCCTTCACAAAATCGATGAGCGATCGCGGTCTTTTCCATCAAGATCGGAAAACTTATCCTGACGGATGAGATCGCCGTCGAAGCGCGCCGCGCGGCCGTAGCCGACCGACGAGGCGCCGAACCGCTCGCGAACCCGATCGAGCGCAACGGAGAGCTCGCGCCGGTCGCTCGATTGGGCACCGCGCTCATCGACCTCGCAGAACAGATCAGTCTGCACGCCTCCGTGCAGGTCGAAATCGCTCAGGCCGACTCCGACGAGACGGACCGGCATGCCTTGAGACCAGATACCGTCCAGCAGCTCGCGGGCAACCGGGACGAATACGTTCTCGTCGTCCGTCGGATGGGAAAGCTTGCGCTGTGCGCTTTTCCCCGAGCCGTAGGAGTATTTCAGCTTTAAGGTGACCGTCCATCCTGCGAGTCCGCGCTTTCGGAGCCTGCGACCGACCGATTCGCCCAAAAGGCTGATCGCGGCCTCGATGTCAGCGCGCTCGCGCAAGTCGTGGGCAAAGGTGCGCTCGTTGCTGACCGATTTCACCTCATCGGCCTCATCGAGCGCCGATACGCGACTTACCTCCGCGCCCTGAGCGCGACGTCGCATGACATCGGCGTTGACGCCGAAGACGCGCCTCAGGGCCGTCTGGTCGGCCACGGCAAGTTGCCCGAGCGTATGGATGCCGAGCCGGTTGAGCTCGCGCTCGGCGGAGGCTCCGATGCCGCTCATCGCTCTTACCGGTAGCGGCGCCAAAAACGTACGCTCGGTACCGGGCACCACGACGGTGAGGCCGCGCGGCTTTTCCCGCTCGCTGGCGATCTTCGCGATGGTCTTATTCGTTCCGAGTCCGATGGAGCACGTCACGCCAAGCTCGCTGACGCGAGCCGCAATGCGCTGGCAGATGGAGACGGGATGCTCAGAGGAATAGCGGCCGGGCGATATGTCGAAAAAGGCCTCGTCGATCGAAACACGATCGACATAGGGCGTCTCATCGGCAAGAATGGCCATCACCTTGGCACTCATCTCGCGATAGCGATCGAAATGTCCATGCGTCCATATCGCCTGCGGGCACAGGCGCTTGGCCTGTGCGGAGGGCATCGCCGAGCGGACACCGAACACGCGCGCCTCATACGAGGCGGTCGAGACGACGCCGCGCTTGTCGGGGTCTCCTCCGACGATGACGGGCTTGCCGCGCCATGCAGGATGATCGAGCTGCTCGACACTTGCGAAGAATGCGTCAAGGTCGAGCAGACCGATGGCGCTTCCCTCCCACGGGCCGAACAGCTCGAAGGCAGGGGCGTTTGAATCCTGAGGGGCACGGTTGTCCATGGATACAGTATACCCCGCCGTGCCGATACGCTTGAAAGCGCGAGTCCCTGCCGCCGACGAAGGGGCTGCAACAAAAAAACGGGGCCGTTCGGCCCCGTATGCAGACGATGGGAGGAGACGTCGTCAGTCAAGCTCGAGTGCGAGCTCGGGCGCGTCGCCCCACAGCTTCTCGAGGCGGTAGTAGTCGCGCGCCTCAGGCGTGAAGACATGTGCGATCACCGAGCCGTAATCCATGAGAATCCAGCTTCCCTCATCGCGACCCTCGATGGAAAACGGGTGCTCGGAGCAGGACGCGGCCACCTTCTCCTCGATCTCATCGATGACCGAGTCGGCGAGACGGCGGTTGGACGCGGTCGCGATGACGAAGTAGTCGCAGACGTCCGACAGCGAGGTGAGGTCGAGGACGACGATGTCCTCGGCCTTCTTGTCGTATGCGGCCTGCGCGGCTACACGGGCCACCGCAAGCGCCTCGATACCGACAGAGGATACGGAGGCTGCGGTGCGCTCCTCATCGGCCGTGAACGCGTCGGCGGGGAGCTCCTCGATGGTTTCAGGGGTCAGTTCGGTCATAGCGGGCCTTTCTAGCGAGCGCATTCGAGCGCATAGCGATTGTAGATGTCCAAGGCGGTGGGATACAGGTACCGTCCCGTGGAGATCACGTAGACGATACCTTGGGAGAAACAGGAGAAGAAGAGGCGTTCGAGCGAAACCTTCCCCACCTGCTCGCGAAGCGCTTCGGCGTAGTCGCCCTTGCGCTGCGGCTCGATGGCGTCGGCGATAAACACGACCATATCGAGCGGGCTCATATCGACAGCGGCCGACGTGTGCCGTGCGACGGCCTGGAAAACGCTGGCGGGAAGCTCTTTGAACAGATTGGGGAGCTCGATCGCGGCGACCGGACCGTGCAGCACGGCAACCGCGTTGGCAGCAGAGCCGACAACGGGAAGGTTGTACTGGACCGCACGGGCTAAAAGCTCGTCATCTGTCAGCACCTTGTCCCAGTCGTGGATAAGGCCGGCGGCCTCGGCTAAAAAGGTATCGACCCCGTAGGTCTCAGCAAGCTGGCGAGCGGTACGGGCGACGCCGAGCGAATGCGTATGGCGGCGCGGATGGTCGGCCATACGCACGTCGAGCAGGTCGCGCATGCGTGCAAGGTACGCGCTCGTATCAGCGATATTGTAGCTGTCGTGCAAGAATGCATCCCTCCCCATCAGCGAGCCGTCGCGCCGTCAACGCGCTCGACCGCATGAGAGCTGTAAAGGCCATTTTTTCGAATATAGCCGATTACCGACTCGGACGTCAGGTAGCGAACGCTTTTTTTGGCGCTCACGCGCGCGCGGATGTTGGTCGAGCTGATGGCGAGCGCAGGGATCTCGATGTAGCGGACATCGAAGGGAACGCCCGAGGCGGCGACCCGTTGGCGCGCCTGCTCGATGTCGTAGCCCGGCCTCGTCGCGGCGATAAACGTCGCGAGTTCCGCCATGGCGGCAGCATCGTGCCAGGTCACGAGATCAAGGATGGCGTCGGCGCCCGTGATAAAGAACAGCTTCACGTTATCGGGATAGTTCGCCCGCAGCGCGCGCAGGGTATCGATGGTGTACGTGACGCCGTCGCGGTCGATCTCGAAACGGCTCGCGTCGAATGCCGGATTGGCGGCAGTCGCCAACACCGTCATCGCATAGCGATCCTCGGCATCGGTAACGCGCTTGCCCTGCTTGAACGCCGGAACGCCGGCGGGCATGAACAGGACCAGATCGAGTTCGAGCGCCTCGCGAGCCTGCTCTGCGGTGACGAGATGGCCGTAGTGGATGGGATCGAAGGTTCCGCCCATGATACCCAAGCGGTATTCGCGCTGACGGTCGGCTCCCAGTTCGGGAAGGCGCGGCGTGGCGTGCATCAGCGCTCACCCTCGTCTTCAACATCTTCGTATCCATATTCCTCGGCACCCTCATAGGCAAAGGAGTATCCGGCGATACGGACCTCGTCGCCCGCGACGCAGCCAGCCTCCTCGAGCGCAGCGTCCACGCCGATCTTGCCGAGGGCGCGCTGGAAGTAGATGACCGCCTCCTCGTTTTCCCAATCGGTCTTGACGCACATGCGCTCGATTCCGCGGCCGATGACGCGCCAGACGCCGCCGCCCTCTGGGACGACGGTGAAGGCGCGGTCGCGCTCACGACGGCGACGCTCCCACTGCTCGTCGAACATCTCGTGCGACTCATCGCTATCGGCGAGCTCCTGGCGCAGCTCCGCCACGCGCTTGCCGCAGGCGAGCATAAGCGTCTGCATACCGGCACCGGTGAGGGCGGAAACAGCGAAGAACTCATGGCCGTCGGCGAGAGCGGCCGCCTTGAGCTCGGCCACGCGATCGGTCACGCCACTCGCGTCGCATTTGTTGGCGACGACGATCTGCGGGCGCGAGGCGAGCTCGGACGCATAAGCCTCGAGCTCGCCGTTGATGATGCGGTAATCCTCCACCGGGTCACGGCCCTCGAAGCCACCGGTGATATCGACGACGTGCAGGATGAGCGCCGTACGCTCGATATGACGAAGGAACTGATGACCCAGGCCCTTGCCCGCGCTCGCCCCCTCGATAAGGCCGGGAACGTCAGCGACCACGTAGGAGTAGTCCCCTGCCCTCACCATGCCAAGGTTTGGCACAAGGGTGGTGAAGGGATAGTCGGCGATCTTGGGACGGGCGGCGCTCATGCGCGCGATCAGCGAGGATTTACCGACGCTCGGCATGCCCACGAGCGCGGCGTCTGCCATGAGCTTCATCTCGAGCTCGATCCAATGCTCCTCGGCGGGTTCACCCTTTTCGGCGAATGCGGGAGCTCGACGCGTGGGCGTGACGAAGTGCGTATTGCCGCGCCCTCCGGTGCCGCCGGGCGCTACGATGACGCGCTCGCCGTCATGCGTGAGGTCGGCGATCTCATAGGCGACCTCTTGCGTGTCAGGGTCGAGTTCGCGGACGACCGTGCCCATGGGGACCTTCAGGACGAGATCCTCGCCGGATTTGCCGTCACGGCGAGAACCCTGACCATGGGTGCCGCGCTCCGCACGGAAGTGATGTTTGAAACGATAGTCGATCAGCGATGACAGCTGTGCCGACGCCTGGATGACAACGTTTCCACCGCGGCCGCCATCGCCGCCGTCAGGCCCGCCTTTCGGCACATACGCCTCGCGGCGGAAGGACATGCATCCCGCGCCGCCGTCACCACCTTTGACGTTGATGCGGCAGATATCGGTAAACTGGGACATCGTGCTCCTTGATCGTGTGCGGTACGTATCAGCAATTGTAGCCTTGCATCTGCATATCAAAAAGAGACCCTTGGATGCATCCAAGGGTCTCCGTTGATGCGAGGTATGAAGAGCGTCGCTTAGGCCTCGGCAGCAGGACGGACGTTCACGCGATGCTTGATGCCGCGCGTGTACTCGACGGTGCCGTCGACGAGAGCGAACAGGGTGTCATCCTTGCCGCGACCAACGTTGGCGCCCGGGTGAATGTGGGTGCCGCGCTGGCGAACGAGGATGGTGCCGGAGGTCACGGTCTGGCCGGCAAAGCGCTTGCAGCCGAGACGCTGACCGCGGGAGTCGCGGCCGTTACGGGAGGAGCCGAGACCTTTTTTGTGTGCCATGGTGTTTCCTTCTTTCTACAGTTCTCGGTGCGGTTACTCAGCCGCAGGAGCCTCGGCCTCGGCCGTGGTCTTCTTGGTGGCGCGAGAGGTCGCCTGGACCTTGGTGATCTTCAGGCGGGTGAGCTGCTGACGATGGCCCTGGAGGCGACGATAGCGCTTACGCTTGTGGAACTTGAAGACAAGCTGCTTCTTGCCCTTGAACTGCTCGACGATCTCAGCAGTGACCTTAGCCTTCGCAAGCTTGGCAGGATCCGTGATGATCTTCTTGCCGTCGTTCAGGAAGATGACGGGAAGCTCGACCTTATCGCCGACTTCGCCCTCGATCTTCTCGACGTTCAGAACATCATCGGTGGCGACCTTGTACTGCTTGCCGCCGGTTGTAACGATTGCGTACATTGTTTTGCCCTTCATGCATCAGTTAGTGCAACAGCCGAATATCCTATCAGGTGGTTTTGCGTGCGTCAACAGAGCGAATTGGCATTCGCCCTGCTAATTCACAAGGACGGCACAGACGAGACAGATTTGGGAGCAGCAGGCGTCTCGTCGGTACGCAGCGGACTCAAGAGGGATCCGTCAGCATCCTCCGCGTACTGGGCAGTCCGACATACAGAATAGCGCTTGAAGGCCGAAAGGTCTTGGATTCCCGTGGAAACGATAGGACCTTCACGAACGGGCCTGTCGGCAAGCGCGCGATCGAGGGCGGCGACGAGGATTTCAGGACGGAGCGACCCTTCGTTGCTGATCCTCGTATCAAGCTGTAGGGTACAGCAGTCGGGCTGCGTCTGCTCGACGTCGGCGCTCACGAGAAGGCGTGCTACATCGAGCACCTTGTCCTTCTTACCGCGGACATACGCAATGCTCCCGTCGGAGACCAAACCATCGAGCGCACGACGGACCGCGGGAGCATCGATGTGCGCATCGTTGCGCAAGAACAGGTCGATGCGGTACGTGACACGGGTGATGGCTGCGGTCAGCGCAGGCGTGCGAACGTCTACATAGCAAGCGGCATAGGGTGCAAGATCCTCGGGTGCGCACGCGCGAAGACGCTCGAGCGCGCAGCGGGGCTCGACGTATTCGGTCATGTACAGATCGAAATACTCGGCCTCGGAAGAGGTCCCGACCGGCAAGGCGGAGGAGAACGCCGCGCGCATGTGGGGCGAGAAGCCCTGCGTCACCGCGAACGGCAGGCCTGCACGCCGAACGATGCGCTCGATGGTGTGCAGCACCTCAAGATGGCCAAGGTATGCCAGGCGGCCGCGCTTCATGAAGGCGCACCTGAGCCTGAACAGGGCGGTTGCCGAAGACTCGCTCATCGTCTATCACCCACCAAAATGTTCTCGACGCCCAGGGTGGGACAGATGCCGCACCCCGTGCAGGACGTGCGCGTGCAGTCCGCGGTGGTCTGCGCATTCAGCGCCCGACGGTATTCACGCTCAAAGAAACCGCGCGAGGCACCGGTGCTGATGTGCTCCCAGGGCAGACGCTGGGCGAGATCATACGGCTGCTGCGCGATGGCGCGCAGCTCGAGACCGACCGCGCTCGCCGCATCCTCCCACGCGTCCAGCGAGAACTGCTCGGTCCATGCGTCGAATCGCGCACCGCGCCTCCAGGCGCCCAGCACGATATCGGCGACATCGCGTCCGCCGCGCGAAAGCACGGCTTCGATAAGGGAGGTGTCCGCATCGTGATAATGGACGCGGACCGCACGGTTCCTGACAGTATGGAGCAGAAGCTGCTGACGGCGCTTGACCTCAGTGTCATCGAGCTGTCCGCACCACTGGAACGGCGTGGACGCCTTGGGGATGAACACCGAGCACGAGACGGACACCGATATGCCGCCGCGCTGGGCGGGCGGTACGACCTCGCGTGCAAGCTCATAGGTGCGATCGGCGAGATCGGCTATGGCGATGATGTCTTCATCGGTCTCCTGCGGCAAACCCATCATGAAGTACAGCTTCACCCGGCGCCATCCGGCCTCGAACCCGGCGCGCGTGGCGCGCTCGAGGTCCTCCTCGGTGACGTTTTTGTTGATGACGTCGCGCAGACGCTGGCTTCCCGCCTCAGGGGCAAACGTCAGGCCGCCTTTCTTCTCGCCGGCAACGCTCGCCGCCATGTCGATGCCGAACGAGTCGAGGCGCTGCGAGGGAATCGAGATACGCGTGCCGGTCTCACCCAGACGCGCGTTCAGTCGACCGAGAATCTCGCGGCAGCAGGAATGATCGGTGGTCGAAAGCGACGTGAGCGACACCTCGTCGTAGCCGGTCTTCTCGAGACCGGCGATAACAGCGGAGACGATCTGGTCGCTCGAGCGCTCGCGGACGGGTCGATAGGTCATGCCCGCCTGGCAGAAGCGGCAACCGCGCGCACAGCCGCGCAGCACCTCGATGGACAGACGATCGTGTACGAGCTGCGCGAACGGTACGATCGACTGGGCGACGGGATCTGTGGCGCCGAAGTCGGCAACGACGCGCTTGTAGATCGTTTCAGGCGCACGAGAGCCGGGAAGCGGGCGCGCGTATCCGTGTGCGGTGCAGGGCTCGTCGAAGCACACTTCGTAGAGACTTGGCACATAGGTACCGGGAATCTCAGAAAGATGACGCAAGACCTCTTCGCGCGAAGCGCCGGTGTCGCGCAGGCGCTCATGTTCGCGGCAGAACTCAACGATGTGCTCCTCCCCTTCTCCGATAAGGAACGCATCGATGAA
>CASEEY010000005.1 GCA_949287055.1 uncultured Collinsella sp. | reverse complement strand
GGGAGAGACGCTTTTCGTATCCTGTCGGCCGTGCACGCCTTATACTAAGTCGGTCGATAGGGTATATCGACCCGACCGCCATCTGAGAGGAGCTCGTCCCATGCGCCAGGGATTCGACAACGACAAGTACATCAGCCTGCAGGCAGAGCACATCAAAGAGCGCATCGCTCAGTTCGGCGGCAAGCTGTACCTGGAGTTCGGCGGCAAGCTGTTCGACGACTACCACGCAAGCCGCGTGCTGCCCGGCTTCGAGCCCGACAGCAAGTTTCGCATGCTCAAAAGTCTTTCCGATGACGTCGAGATCGTCATCGCCATCAACGCGGGGGACATCGAGAAGAACCGCGCGCGCAGCGATCTGGGCATCACCTACGACGAGGACGTCCTGCGCCTGACCGATATCTTCCGCAGCTACGGTTTCCTCGTGAGCTCCGTGGTGCTCACCCAGTATGCCGGCCAGGGTGCCGCCGACGCGTTCCGCCGCCGCCTGGAGGCCCTCGGCATCACGTGCTACCTGCACTATCCCATCGAAGGCTATCCCCACGACATCGACCTGGTCGTGTCCGACGAGGGCTATGGCAAAAACGACTACATCGAGACCTCGCGCCCGCTCGTGGTCGTGACCGCCCCCGGCCCCGGCTCGGGCAAGCTCGCCACCTGCCTGTCGCAGCTCTATCACGAGCACAAGCGCGGCATCGCTGCCGGATACGCCAAGTTCGAGACGTTCCCCATCTGGAACCTCCCGCTGTCGCACCCAGTGAACATCGCCTACGAGGCGGCTACGGTCGACCTGGACGACTCCAACATCATCGACCCGTTCCATCTTGAGGCGTACGGCAAGACGACGGTGAACTACAACCGCGACGTCGAGGCTTTCCCGGTGGTCAAGTCGCTCATGGAGAAGATCATGGGGGAGAGTCCGTACCAGAGCCCCACGGACATGGGCGTCAACATGGCCGGCTATGCCATCGTGGACGACGAGGCGTGCCGCGAGGCCGCCAAGATGGAGATCGTGCGCCGCTACTTCACCGCCGCCGAGCAGGTTAAGCGCACGGGCGGCGGCTCCGAGCAGGTCGATCGCCTGCGCAGCATCATGAAGAAGGCGGGGGTCACGAAGGATTACTCGCCGGCGCGCTCCGCGGCCCTGCTCAAGGAGGAGACGACCGGCGCGCCCGCAGGCGCCATGGTCCTGCCCGACGGCTCGGTGGTGACCGGCAAGACCTCCACGCGCCTGGGCGCTGCGAGCTCGCTGCTCATGAACGCGCTCAAGGCCGTGACGGGCGTGGATATGGAGCTCGAGGTCATCAGCGACGACGCCATCGAGCCCATCCAGCGCCTCAAGACGCATCGTCTGGGCAGCGTGAACCCGCGCCTGCATCCCGACGAGACACTCATCGCCCTGTCCATCACGTCTGCGACAAGCGAGGTCGCGGCGCGCGTGCTCGAGGGCCTGAAGAAGTTGCGCGGCTGCGATGCGTTCTTCTCGGTCATCATCTCGTCGAGCGACGAGGACCTGCTGCGCCGTCTGGGCCTGAACGTGTGCTGCGAGCCCAAGTACGAGCGCAGCGGCATGTACCACAAGTAGGCGACGGCTCGGTTGGGGCGGCTCGGAGTGCGCGATCAAGCGCGGTCCGAGCCGCCCTTTTCCATGGAAGGTGAAAAACGCCAGACGTCATCTCGCCTGTTCTATGGAATGTCCGCGGCAGCCTTTGTTTCCCCGCCGTTGTGGGAATGTTACGAGAATAAGACGAGCGCGCGCCGGCGCGGGCCAGTCCTACAATGGAGACCCGTGAAGACCGCAGGACTTCGACGGGAAAGCTCAGGTGCATCATCATGACCAAGCACGTATTCGTTACCGGTGGCGTCGTGTCGTCGCTGGGCAAGGGCATCACCGCGGCGTCGCTGGGACGCCTGCTCAAGAGCCGTGGCTACAAGGTGACCATGCAGAAGGCCGACCCCTATCTCAACGTCGACCCGGGGACCATGAGCCCGTTTCAGCACGGCGAGGTGTTCGTGACCGAGGACGGATACGAATCCGATCTCGACCTCGGCCATTACGAGCGCTTCATCGATGAGAACCTCACGCGCAACTCCAATTTCACCACGGGCGCCGTCTACCGCAGCCTGATCGAGCGCGAGCGCCGCGGTGATTTTCTGGGCGGCACCGTGCAGGTGATCCCGCACGTGACCAACGCCATCAAGGACAAGTTCCGCCGCATCGAGGAGCAGACCGGCGCCGACGTGGTCATCACCGAGCTCGGCGGCACCATCGGCGACATCGAGAGCCAGCCGTTCGTCGAGGCGATTCGCCAGTATCGCAAGGACGCGGGCCCCGAGAACGTCTGCTACATCCATGTCTCGCTCGTTCCCTATATCGCCGCCGCCCACGAGGTCAAGACCAAGCCCACGCAGCATTCTGTCAAGGAGCTGCGCAGCTTCGGCATCCAGCCCGATATCATCGTGCTGCGCAGCGACCATGAGATCGACGATGCGATCCGTGCGAAGATCGCGTCGTTTTGCGATGTGGACGTCGACTGCGTGTTTACCAACGAGGACTGCTCCTCCATCTACGACGTGCCGCGCCTGCTCGCCGACCAGGATTTCGACCTGCGCGTCTGCGAGCGTCTGGGGCTCGAGCCGCGCGAGCGCCATATGGAGGACTGGTACGCCTTCTTGGACAAGCAGGATCATGCCAATCGCCACGCCGACCGCGTGAAGGTCTGCGTGGTGGGCAAGTACACGCAGCTGCCCGACGCCTACCTGTCGGTCATCGAGGCGCTGCACCATGCCGGCATCTATTTCGATCGCCACGTGGACGTGCAGCTGGTCGATGGCGAGAGCCTCGACGCGGGCAATGTCGACGAGGTGCTGCGCGACGCGTCGGGCATCCTGGTGCCCGGCGGCTTCGGCAAGCGCGCTTTTGACGGCAAGATCTGCGCCGCCCGCTTTGCCCGCGAGCACAAGATTCCCTATCTGGGGATTTGCCTTGGCATGCAGGTGGCGGTCTGTGAGTTCGCCCGAAACGTCGCGGGCCTTGCCGATGCCAGCTCGTCCGAGTTCGACCCGGATGGCCCGCATTCGGTCATCGACCTCATGGATTCGCAGGAGGACGTGACCGAAAAGGGCGGCACCATGCGCTTGGGCGCCTATCCCTGCCGCCTTGCGCCCGCATCGCTTGCGCACGAGGCGTACGGGGAGGACCTGGTCTACGAGCGCCATCGCCATCGCTACGAGTTCAACAACGCCTATCGCGATGAGCTTGCCGACGCAGGCCTGGTCATTTCGGGCATCAGCCCTGACGAGAGCCTGGTCGAGATGGTCGAGCTGCCCCGCGCAGCGCATCCGTGGTTCGTGGCCACGCAGGCTCATCCCGAGTTCAAGAGCCGTCCCACCAAGCCCCAGCCGCTGTTCCGCGAGTTCGTCCGTGCGTCGATCGCCCGCCATGAGGGCATGGATCGCGCCGAGGTGAACCCCATCAATCCGACCAATCGGTAGGCGACCGTGCCAGCTCGCGACCGTCATAGCACATCGGCGGACTTTCCGCCGTCGACCCTTGGGCGCTGCTGCGAGGAGTACCTCGGATATCTGTCCGTCGAACGTGGCTACGCGGGCAACACGCTGTCCGCATACCGTCGCGATCTCGGCGCATACGTCTGCTTTTTGCAAGAGCGCGGCATCGATGACCCTGACGCCGCCACGCGTCGCGACATCGAGGATTTCGTCGTCGCGCGGCATGACGCGGGGTATGCGGCGAGCTCGGTCAACCGATGCCTGTCGGCTGTGAAGGGCCTGCATCGCTTCTTGGCCCGCGAGGGCTTGGCGCAGACCACGCCCGCATCGGGGGTGAATTTCTCGCGCGTCGACGAGCGCCTGCCGGACTGCCTGTCCATCGAGGCCGTCGGCGCCCTGCTCGACCAGCCCTTCCCGCCGACGGATGCCGGCGCGCGCGATCGGGCGATCCTCGAGGTGCTCTATGGGTGCGGCGTCCGCGCGAGCGAGCTGGTGGGGCTCGACATGGATGACGTGTATCTCGACGATGAGTTCCTGCGCGTGGTGGGCAAGGGGTCCAAGGAGCGTATCGTCCCCATCGCGGGCGCCGCTGCCCGCGCGCTGGGGTCCTATCTGGAAGGTCCCCGCGCGTCGTTTGCCCGACACAGCCGTTCCGGCGTGCCCTCGGCGGTGTTTTTGAACGCGCGCGGCGGCCGCATCTCGCGTCAGTCGGTGCACGCGCTCGTCGAGCGCTACGGCCGCCTCGTGGGAATCGATGGCCTGCACCCCCATACCCTGCGCCACTCGTTTGCGACCCATATGCTTGCCGGCGGCGCGGATCTGCGCGTGCTGCAGGAGATCTTGGGGCACGCGAGCATCTCGACCACGCAGATCTACACCCATATCGACCGAACGCATCTGCGCGAGGTGTATCTGTCGGCCCATCCGCGCGCCTGATCGCGGTCGCGCGGGCGCCGCGATTGCGGTCGCCCAGCGGGCCTCACTACATTTTCGCCATACACCTGAAGCGTGCTTCAAGTGGAACTTGAAGACTTGTCTCACAGGGCCCCCATCGACCGGTGGGGGCCCATTTGTTTCCATACCCCTACATCTTGTGTTCCGTTCTGTCCCGCCAGGGGAGCCCTGCAACCCGTTGAGGGGGCATGGGTGCCGTTGGGGGAGACTGTGGGAGAAAATGTTGCAAAAGGGGGAGCCAACCCATATTATTTAAAGCGTCGACGGCGGGGTGGCTCCCGCATCTGCCCACGAGTAAGCCAAGGGGGTGCAGCGGTGTATCTGACAGGGACCTACGATCGAAATCTCGATGCAAAGGGTCGTCTGTCTCTGCCGCCTGCCTTCCGTAAGCAGCTTGGGGACCAGGTGCGCGTCCTCGCCGCTCCTGAAAAGGAGATCGACGCCGTGTATGTGTTCACCGAGGACACGTTCAAGGACTGGCTCATGTCGGTGTTTGCGGCAAAGGGGGGTTTCGACCCCACCAATGAGCAGCATCGACTGGTCAAGGAGGCTCTTAACGGTGCGGCAACCACACTTGAAATAGACTCCGCCGCCCGTATCAGCCTTCCCGAGACGGTCCGTGGGGAGGCCCATCTCGACCGCGAGGTGACCGTCGTGGGTAACGACGACCGCCTGGTGGTATGGGATCGCGCGACGCACGAGGCACGCAAGGCCTCCGTGAGAAGCGCGCTTGCGGACTTCTTCAACTAGCGTTTTTCGGAGGACACGAGCATGGAGACGGGAACGTTGACACCTGAATACCGGCATGAACCTGTCATGCTCGCGGAAGTGCTCGAGCAGCTCGACCTTTCGGAGGGCAGCATCGCGTGCGACTGCACGCTCGGTGGCGCCGGCCACTCCGTCAAGCTGGCGGGGGCGGTGGGCACCTCCGGCCTTCTGATCGGAATCGACCAGGATGACATGGCTCTCGACGCGGCGCGCAAGCGCCTTGCCGTCGAGGCGCCCGGAACGCCGTGCAAGCTCCTGAAAGGGAACTTCGGCGATCTGGACGAGCTTTTGTGCTCGGCCCAGATTCCCGGCGTGGACGGATTCCTGTTCGACTTGGGCGTCTCGAGCCCGCAGCTCGATATCCCTGGAAGGGGCTTCTCGTATCACGAGGACGCTCCGCTTGATATGCGGATGGATCCGGGTAACAACACCTTAAACGCAGCTGAGGTCGTAAACACCTATAACGAAGCAGACCTCGCCCGGATTCTTCGCGTGTACGGCGAGGAGAAGTTCGCAAGCCAGATCGCGCGTCAGATCGTGCGCCGGCGCGCGGACGCTCCGCTCGTCACCACGGGGGACCTCGTGGAGGCCGTCAAGGCGGGCATTCCCGCCGCCGCGCGCCGCCATGGGGGACATCCTGCGCGCAAGAGCTTCCAGGCCATTCGCATCGAGGTCAACCATGAGCTCGATGTCTTGGAGCGGGGGCTCGAGGCGGCGGTCCGCTGGACCAATCCGGGAGGGCGCATCTGCGTCATCTCGTACCACTCCTTGGAGGACCGCATCGTCAAGCACATCTTCCAGGAGCATGCGCAGGGGTGCACGTGTCCGCCGGATATTCCGGTGTGCGTGTGCGGTCATGTGCCGGCACTCAGGATTCTCACACGAAAACCGCTGGTCGCGCGTGCCGACGAGGTGGCGCGCAACCCACGGGCCCGTTCGGCGAAGATTCGCGTGGCGATGCGGCTGTAAGACCGCGCACCCGCGCCTCGGACCCGCGCCCGAACACGGCTACACGTACTTCAAACGCACCACTCAAGCTTAGGGACGAGGTTGCATAGCATGGGTTATCGTCAATCAAACGCAGCATACGCCTATGATATGCAGCCCGTTTCCACATCTGCCGAGCAGTTCGCGCCCCGGTATCAGGAGCGCCCGGAGCTCCATGTCGTCTCGGGCGAGGGACTCCAGGCGAACCAGGCGGTGAGCCCGGCGTTCTTCCATGTGCTCAAGGTATTCTGCGTGCTCGCGATGCTCTTCGTCACCGTGGGCGTCGCGCGCATCGCGATCGCGGGCGCGACCGCCTCGGCGCTCAATGCGAACGCGGAGCTTGCGCAGACGCTCGAGGCCGGGCGCGACGAGAGCACGAACCTTGAGGTCATGCGCTCGGTATTCAGTTCTCCCACCAGGATTCGCGACATCGCCACCGCCACGTTCGGCATGGTCGATTCCGAAAAGAGCGTCACGGTCGACCTCGCCGGTTCCACCGAGGCTGAGCCGGAGACGTCCGCCGACGCGGATGCCGACGCCTCCATCCGTTAGAGACCCGCCATGCCCGACAATCGCTATGGTCGAGGCGGCCGCTCGCGCCGCGGAGCAACGAACGGCAGGCCGCAGGGCGGCTACCGCAGCTCACGGGCTCGGCGTACCTCCGTGCCGCCCAGCGGCGAGACGCCGCAGCTCGTGACAAGGCGCAACGTCATCAAAGGTCTTATCGGTGCCGCGTTCGGAGTCGGCGCCTTTCAGCTCGCGCGCCATCAGATCTTCTATCACGACATCAACATGCAGCGCTTGAGCGACCGCCGTGAGGTCAACTCGCCGCTGTATGCCAAGCGCGGGACGCTCTACGACCGCAACGGCAACGTGCTGGCCTCGAGCGAGGAGTGCTACAACATCGCGCTCAATACGCAGAAGATCACCGATCGCGACGACGTGGTCGATGCCCTCGTCGAGCATCTGGGCGTCGAGCGCTCGCGTGCCCGTGAGCTGACCGGCAAGGATACAACTTGGATCTACGTTAAGCTCCAGGCCGATATCGACGAGGCCGAGGCGCTCATGGCGACGGGTCTTTCGGGTATCGAATACGAGTCGACCGTCAAGCGCGTCTACCCCTATGGCAGCACCGCCTCTCAGGTGCTCGGCGTCGTCGGCACGGACAACACCGGCATCACGGGCCTTGAGCTGCAATACGAAGAGGAGCTCCGGGGCACGGACGGCTGGATCGTGCGCGAGCGCGCGGCCGACGGATCCTATATCGCCGGTGGCGCCTACAGCAAACAGGATGCGGTCGACGGCAACGACTTGGTGCTGACCATCGACGTCAACATCCAGCAGACGGCAGAGGACGTGATCGCCGAGGCGGTCGAGAGCTTCGGTGCGCAGACCGGCACCGTTCTCGTGACCATCCCGTCCACCGGAGAGATCCTCGCGGCGTGCTCCTATCCCACCTACAGCCCCACCGACCTTTCGAGCGCGCGCACGGAGGACATGAACCTGCGCGCCGTGACCGATGCCTATGAGCCGGGAAGCGTCTTCAAGGCGCTCGTCTGCGGCGCGGCAATCGATATGGGGGTCGTCGACACCGATACCACCTTTACCGTCCCGCCGGTCGTTATGGCGGGCGACGACGAGGTGACCGACACCGACGACCGCGACTACACCATGGATATGTCGGTACGCGAGATCATGCGTCGGTCGTCCAACACGGGCATGATTCTCGTGGGAGAGCAGATCGGCGCCGACAAGTTCGCCGAGTACATCGACGCCTACGGCATCGGCCAGCGCTCGGGGATCGATTTTCCCGGCGAGAACACCGGTATCGTGAGGGACCGCGCCGACTACGACGGCGCGAGCGTCGCGGCGATGTCATTCGGCCAATCGCTGTCGGTCGCCCCCGTGGAGCTTATGCGCGCGGTGTCGGCGATCGCCAACGCAGGCGTGATGACGACCCCGCACTTCGTCCGCGCGCGCCGCGGCGAGGAAGTCGACTGGACGGACACGGAGAAGCGGGCGATCTCCGAGGAGGCAGCCGTCAAGGTCGCCGACATGATGCGCACCGTCGTCGACGAGGGCACGGGTACGACCGGCCAGGTTCCAGGCTACGACGTCTCGGCCAAGACCGGAACCGCGCAGCGCGCGAGCGAGAGCGGGGGATATATCAAGAACAGCTACACCGCTTCGTTCATGGGTTTCGCGCCCACCGACGATCCGGCCGTCCAGGTGTACGTGATGATCGACGGCACCGCGAATCTGTCCACGGTGGTCGGCGAGTCCTTCGCGACGATCCTTCAAACGTCGCTTGAAGCGCTCGGCGTCCGTCCTACGCGCTAGGGCGGTGTCTTTTTTATCGAGCGTTCGCGTACGTCCACACGGCCTGCACCAACGCCCACAGGGGCCGCGCTACAATAATCGGCTGGCATATCGGGCTCGGTAAGGAGCATTTATATGATCGAGATAGCAGTCAAGCGCATCGAGGAGGTCTGCTCCGTACGCGTGCTCGCCGCGGACCCCGAGCGCATCTGTCGCGGTTGCGTGATCGATTCCCGCCTCGTCGAGCGGGATTCGATCTTCGTCGCGTTTCCGGGCGAGCGCGTGGACGGCAACGATTTCGCCCTGAGCGCCATCGAGGCGCAGGCGGGCTGCGTCGTGCTGACGCGCGAGCCTTCGCCCGACGTGCTCGATGCAGCCGCGCGCACCGGATGCGCCCTGCTGCTGAGCGACGACCCCACCGAGTTTCTGCTCGATCTTGCGCATGAGTTCCGCATGTCGCTGCCGTGCACGGTCATCGGCGTGACCGGGTCCATCGGCAAGACCACGACCAAGGACTCCCTTGCGGCCTTGCTGTCGGCGCGCTATCGCGTGCACGTCACGGCGGGCAACTACAACAACCTGATCGGCATGCCGCTCACCATCCTTGCCGCCCCGCGCGATACCGAGGTCATGGTGCTCGAGATGGGCATGGACGGCTTCGGCCAGATCGAGCGCCTGTCGCAGTGCGCCCGTCCCGACTACGCCGTCATCACCAAGATCGGCACCTCCCATATCGGCTTTCTCGGGAGCCGCGAGAACATCGCCCGCGCCAAGGCCGAGATCCTTGCCGGCATGGACGCGTCGGCGCCGTGCGAGCGCAGCGGTGCGCCTGCGCTCGTGCTGAACGGAGAGGACGACTTCACTCCCTTCATCGTCGAGCACCTCGCGCGTCCTGCGGGCATCGATGTCATCCTGTGCGGTACGTCTGAGGGCGACGACGTGCACTGCGGGGCGATCGAGCTCGATGATCACGGCTGCCCGCTGTTCACCCTGACGCTTGCCGACGACTCGCAGATCGACACCAAGCTTGCCATCCCGGGCGCGCAGTCGGTGATCAACGCCCTGTTCGCGGCCGCTCTCGCTCATCGCCTGGGCATCGACGCCGCGACCATCGACGAGCGTTTCGGCACCCTGCAGATCACCGGTCGTCGCACGCAGGTGCGCGACGCCGCATGCGGCGCGCGCATCATCGACGACTCGTATAACGCTGCACCCGAGTCCATGGCGGCTGCGCTCGATCTTCTGTGCTCGCTGCCGGCGGCCGGCCGTCGCATGGCCCTGCTCGGCGAGATGGGCGAACTGGGCGGCGAAGGCGAGCGCCTGCACGCGCTGACCGGCGCGTACGCTGCCGCCAAGAAGCTCGACGAGCTCGTGTGCGTAGGCGGCGACAACGCCCGCTGCATGGCGGATGCCGCCCGGCTTTTGGGCATGCCCGAGGAGCGGGTGCACACGGTTTCGGATACCGAGGCGGCCATGGAGCTCGTCGCGGGCGGTCTTCGCTCCGATGACCTCGTGCTCGTCAAGGGGTCGCGCTTCGTCGGCCTCGATCGCTTTGTGGAAGAGGTGTGCTAGCAGATGTTCGGCAACCCCCTGTACCCGACGTACCAGACGTTTCTCGCCATCGGCATCGGAGCGATCATCGCCGCTGTTCTCATGCCGTTTTGGATCAAGATCCTGAAGTTCGAGGGAATCGGCCAGCAGGTCCGCGCTGACGGCCCGCAGCGCCATCTCGTCAAGCAGGGAACGCCCACCATGGGCGGGGTCGTCATCCTCGTATCGGTCGTTTTGACCTGCCTGCTCATGGCCGAGATCACCTTGGAGCTCGTGCTCGTGCTCGCCGCCACGGTCGCCACCGGCCTTCTGGGCCTTGTCGACGACATGACGAGCGTTACGCACGGACGCTCGCTCGGTCTCACGCCGCACGCCAAGATGATCGGTCTCACGGCGATCTGCGTTTTGTTCTGCCTGTTTGCCGTCAACCTGTGCGGCGTCATCCCGTCGATCACGTTCCCCGGCGGGTTCACCATCGACCTGTCCGTCCTCATGACGGTCTTTCAGATCGGCGACCGCGTCTACTACATCCCCTGGCTGTACATGATCTTCACCTGGCTTTTGATCGTCGGCCTGTCCAACGCCGTCAACCTGACCGACGGCCTCGACGGCCTCGCGGGCGGCACCTCGATGATCGCCATGCTCATCATGGCGGCCATCGCCTTTGTGTGCGGAGACTCCAGTCTCGCCATCTTCGGTGCGGCGTGCGCCGGCGCCTGCATCGGTTTTCTGTGGTTCAACTGCTATCCTGCGAGCATCTTCATGGGCGACACCGGCTCGCTGGCGCTCGGTGCGGGCTTCGCATGCATGGCGGTCATCACCAACACCGAGATCGTCTCGCTCATCATCGGCGCCCTGTTCATCATCGAGACCCTGTCCGTCATGGTTCAGGTCGTGAGCTTCAAGCTCACCGGCAAGCGCGTCTTCCTCATGGCGCCCATCCACCATCATTTCGAGAAGATGGGCTGGGCCGAGACGAAGGTCGTCATTCGCTTCTGGATCATCTCCGCCGCATTCGGCGCGTTGGGTCTCGCCTTGTTCTTCCAGCTGGGATAGTGATCGATTATGCCGTTGCCTCAAACGTTTACGCTGCTCGTGCTCGGATGCGGTTCGACCGGCCTTGACGTCGTCGCATGGGGCCTGCGCCACATGCCCGATCGCGTCAGCTCGATCACCGTGTATGCGGGCGCTTCCGCGGTACCCTCCGATGCCACCGCGGCGCTCGAGGAGCGCGGTGTGCGCTTCGTGTTCGGCGCCGAGGAGGTCGCGGGGGAGTACGACGTGTGCGTGGCGAGCCCGGGTATCTCGGAGTTCTCCGATTTCTTCGCCTCTGCGCGCAGCCACGCGCGCGACATCATGGGGGAGCCGGAGTTTGCCTGGCGCCTCTCGCGCTCCCGGTGGTGCGCGGTGACCGGCACGAACGGCAAGACGACCACGACGTCGCTCATCGATCATCTGCTGCGCGCATCGGGTATGGAGAGCGTGGCGGTGGGCAACATCGGACGCCCCACCATCGACGAGGTCGACGAACGCGGCGAGGATGCCTGGCTCGTGGCAGAGCTTTCGAGCTACCAGATCGCCACCTCCAGCGAGCTGCATCCGCACGTCGCGGTCCTGCTTAACATCACGCCCGACCATCTTGCGTGGCATCGCACGCACGAGAACTACGCTCTGGCGAAGATCGGGCTGTTCTCACGTATGGATGGCGACGACCTTGCCATCGTGAACGTCGAGGATGCGGGCACCATGGAGTATGCCGACCGCATCTTCGTCCCGGATCGCCGCGTCCTGTCGCTCGGCCTTGCCGACGCCGGAACACCCGACGCCGCGTTCGTGCGCGACGGTCGCCTCGTGGTGCGTCTGGGCGGCGAGGAGACCGAGCTCATCGATGCGCGCGAGCTCGCGCTGCCGGGAGACCACAACGTCTTGAACGCCCTTGCCGCCTCGTCCGCCGCCCTGTTTTGCGGCGCGGACGCCCAGGCGGTGCGCGAGGGGCTTAAAGGGTTCAAACCGCTGGAGCACCGCGTGGAGCCCTGCGGCGAGATCGACGGGGTGCGCTACTACAACGATTCGAAGGCGACCAACACCGATGCGGTCGAGAAGGCCCTGACGGCGTTTTCCGATGACGACGTGATCTTGCTTTTGGGCGGCCATGACAAGGGGACTCCGCTCGATGAGTTCGCCTCGTACGTGTGCGCACGCGTGCGCGCGGTCGTCTGCTACGGCGAGGCGAGATCCCGTCTCCGCCATGCCATCGAGGCGGCGAGCAACGGATACGATGTCGATATCGCCGAGGCGAACGACCTGCGTGATGCCGTCGATGTCGCCCGTTCGCTCGCGCACCGCGGCGACGTGATCCTGCTGTCGCCCGCGTGCTCGTCGTTCGACGAGTTCTCGAGCTTCGAGGAGCGCGGTCGCTGCTTCAAGTCCTATCTCGACGATCTGCGCGCCGGCGCGGACGCGCTGGCGTAAGGGGAGTGCAGCGTGTCGTCGCACGGAGCGGAATCTACCGATAGGAGCCGTCTCGCCCGAACGGGCGGGCGCGCGAGCGGCCGCCGCGACAGCGGTGGGGCCTACGGCGCCGGCGAGCGGCTCATAGCGGGCGTCCCGGCGCGCATCATGAAGCCCCGATTGGTGTTTTTGGCCTGCTTGGTCGCCATCGTGGCCTTCGGTCTGCTCATGGTGTACTCCGCCTCCGCGGTCGAAGCCCAATCCGACGGCCTCGCCCCAACGCATTACCTCGAGCGCCAAGCGCTCTTCGCGATTGCCGGCGCGGCGATCATCGCTGTTCTCGCGCTCGCACCGGGTCTGTGGTCGTGGATGGCGGGCAGGGGGTCGTGGATCCTGTGGTGTATCGCGTTCGCGCTGCTGGTGTTCGTGAGCGCGGTCGGTATCGCCGGCGGCGGCGCGCGCCGTTGGATCAACCTCGGGTTCTTCACGCTGCAGCCCTCCGAGTTCCTGAAGCCGGCGATCATCCTGATCGCCGCGAAGCTCATCTCCGCCTACTATGCCGAGCGAACGATTGACGGCAACTACTTCACGACCAGATTCGCCGCGGTCGTGCTGCTCTCGCTGGTTCTCGTGTTCTTGCAGCCCGATATGGGCACGACGATGATCATCGCCGCGACGCTGCTCATCATGCTCATCTTGGGTGGTATCTCGATGCGGGTCGTCGGCTTGTTCATCTTGGCGGTCGTTCTGGCCGGCGCGGTCATGATCGCCGTTGCCCCGTATCGTCTCGCGCGCTTTACGGTGCTGCTCGATCCGTGGGCGGATCCGTTTGGCGACGGCTACCAGGCGACGCTCGCTATCATGGCGTTCGCATCGGGCGGGCTGTTCGGACGCGGCATCGGCAACTCGACGATGAAGTACATGTATCTTCCCGAGGCGCACAACGACTACATCCTCGCCATCATCGGCGAAGAGCTCGGCTTTATCGGGACGCTCATCTTCTTCGCGGTCTTTCTGCTCATGATCGCCAGCGCCTTCAAGATCGCCGAGCAGGCGCCGTCGCCATGTGCGCGGTTGGTCGCCCAGGGATGCGCGACCGTTCTGGCCGTGCAGTTCCTGGTCAACGCGCTCGGCATCCTGAGCGTGATCCCCATGACGGGCAAGACCATGCCCTTCATCTCGTACGGCGGATCGTCGCTCATCGCCAGCATGATCCTGGCCGGCCTCATCCTGCGCGTCTCGATGGAGAGCAATCCCCGCACCGTCTACGACGCGCGGCGCCAGGAGTTCGCCGTCATGTCGGCGGAGGACGAATCCTCCAGCCATACGGGTCGTTCGACCGCAGGCGACGTGCGTGTCCGCCGTTCGTCCGCGGGCGCGCAGCCCGCTTCGAGGCGGGAGGGCTTTTCCGTGTACGATGGTGCGCGGGAGCGCCACCGCACCGCGGATAGGCCGACGCGTCGCGAGGACCGTCCGCGCCGCGCGTCATCCTACGACCGCGTCGACCTTCACGCCGACGCCAGCGAGCGACTGAGGCCGCGGCGTTCGCCGCGCACCGATCGTTCGGGATCGAACCGTTCGAGGAGGGATCGGAATGACCGATAAACTTTCCGTTGCCATCGCTGCCGGCGGCACCGCCGGCCATGTGAACCCCGCGCTCGCGCTCGCCGTGGAGCTCGCCGCGCGCGGCCATACCGTCCGGTTCTGCGGCGAGACGCGCAGGCTCGAGGGAAAGCTCGTGCCGCAGGCGGGCTTCGATTTCTTCCCGGTTCACGTGACGGGGTTCGACCGTGCGCGTCCCTGGACGCTCGCGACGGCGCTTGCGCACCTGGCGCATGAGGAGCGCCGCTTGGCCGCCGCGTTCCGTGCGGACCCCGCGCTCGCGCCCGATGTTGCTGTCGGGTTCGGCGCCTACGTCGAGCTGCCGCTCATGCGCGCAGCGGCGCGTCTCAAGATCCCCGTCGTGCTCCATGAGCAGAACTCGGTTCCCGGTCTTGCGAACAAGCAGTCGGCCAAGAGCGCCTCGCTCATCGCCATCGCCCAGCCCGACGTCCGTGCCGTCTTCGAGCGCCATGCCGGCGCTCGCACGCGTATCGAGTTCACGGGCAATCCCGTACGCCGCTCCGTGCTCGCGGGCGATCGCGCGCGGGGTCGCGACGCACTCGGTATCCCGCAGGATGCCACCGTGCTGCTCGTATTCGGCGGCTCGCTGGGCGCCCATCATATCAATCAGCGCATGTGCGAGCTGAAAGATGCGCTTTTGGGCATCGACGGTCTCCATGTCGTTCACTCCACAGGCGCCGAGGACTTCGAGGCGACGCGCGATGCGCTCGCCCTCTCTGAGGCCGAAGCGACACGCTACCATGTTCAACCATACATTGAGGACATGGGCGACATGCTTGCGGCTGCAGACCTCGTGCTGTCGCGCTCGGGGGCCTCGTCGGTCGCCGAGATCGCAGCGCTCGCCGTGCCCGCCGTCCTCGTGCCGTATCCGCTCGCGACCGCCGACCATCAGACCACGAACGCGCGGTTCTTGGTCGATGCGGGCGCTGCCACCATGTTCCCTGATGCTCAGATCGACGACGAGGCGTTCTCAAGCAGCTTGCTCGAGCTTTTGCGCGACGGCGCCCGGCGCGAGCAGATGCGCGAGGCGGCGCGCGGGCTTGCGCAGGACAAGGCAGCCGTGCGGCTCGCGGACGCCATAGAGGGTTTGCGCTCCTAGCTGACGCGAGCTGCGCCCGCGCTCGGTTTGCGCTAGAGTTAAAGACTGGCTCAGCATAGGTCACGTCTCAAGGGGAGACCATGGAACAGGCACTGGATTCAATCGATCGCGGCGAGCCGTCGTTTCGTCGCGCGCATTTCATAGGTATCGGCGGCGCCGGCATGAGCGGCATCGCGCTCGTTTTGCACGAGCGCGGCTACGAGGTGTCCGGCTCCGATCTCAAGACCTCTCGCTACATCCGCCAGCTCACGCGTGCCGGCGTCGATGTCCATGTGGGTCATGAGGCGCACACGATCGACGAGGTCGCGCCCGATGTCGTGGTCGTCTCCACCGCCATCCCCGATACCAACCCCGAGGTCGTCCGCGCACGAGAGCTGGGTATTCCCATCTGGCCGCGCGCCAAGATGCTCTCCGCGCTGGGACACGGCTACACGACGGTCGCCGTCGCCGGCACGCACGGCAAGACGACGACGTCGTCCATGTGCGCGACCATGCTCGACCGCATGGGGCTCGACCCGAGCTTTCTGATCGGCGGTATCGTCGAGGGGTACGACACGAACGGTCGCAACGGCAGCGGCCGGTTCTTCGTCGCCGAAGCGGATGAGTCCGATAGCTCGTTTCTGTATCTTGAGCCGAAGGTCGCCGTCGTCACCAACGTGGAGGCCGACCATCTCGACCATTACTCGGGTATCGAGGAGATCGAGCAGACCTTCGTCAAGTTCATGAGCCTGGTGGGGGAGGACGGTTCCATCATCGTCTGCGGTGAGAGCCCTCGTCTGGTCGAGCTTGCGCGCTCTACCGGCCTTTCGGTGGTGACCTACGGTTTTGCCGAGGACTGCGACATCGTCTGCTCGCCGGTCAAGGCGAGCCGAAGCGTCGCCTCGGTCTTTGACGTCAAGCTCCCGAACGGCGATGTTCGCCGTGTCTCCATCAAGAGCAACCCCGGCCGTCACAACATGCTCAACGCGTCCGCTTCGCTCGCGGTCGCGTGGGTCGAGGGCCTCGATACCGACGCGGCGGCCGAGGCGCTTTCGACCTTCGAGGGCGTCCGCCGCCGCTTCACGCACATCGGTGACGTGGACGGCGTGACGATCGTCGACGATTACGGCCATCATCCCACCGAGATCTCCGCGACGCTTTCGGCCGCGCGCACCCTCGATTTCGAGAAGATCGTCGTCGTGTTCCAGCCCCATCGCTATTCTCGTCTCCAGGCGCTCGCCGACGACTTCGCCGACGCGCTCGCTGTGGCCGACGTGCTCGTGCTCATCGACGTGTTCCCAGCGGGCGAGATGCCTATCCCGGGCGTGACGAGCAAGATGCTCGCCGATTTGGTGGCGACCCGCCATCCGGGCAAGCGGGTGTTCTACGCCGCCGACCGTGCCGAGCTCATGGAGCGTCTGGATGCCGAGACGGCGTCGGGTGACCTGCTCATCACGATGGGCGCTGGTGACATCACACAGGTCGGCCCCGAGTACCTCGAGCACGCCGCTGAGGCCAAGAAGGGTGCTCAGTAGCCGATGGGCCTGTTCAACGCGGTGATGTCCCTTTCGGGCTCCATCGATACCGACCTTATCGAGGACGAGCGTCTGGCGCGCCATACGAGCTATCGCATCGGCGGCCGCGCCTCGCTGTTCCTCATCTGCCATAGCTACCATTCCCTGAGGCGCACCATCGACGTGCTGACGCGCGAGGAGGTGCCTTGGGTCATCTTGGGCAAGGGTTCCAACCTGCTCGTCTCCGATGACGGGTATCGCGGCGCGGTCATCACGCTCGGTCGCGAGTTCCAGCGCTCCGTGCTGTCCGAGGACGGCCAGACCATGACCGTGGGCGCGGGGGTCATCCTTGCACGTCTGGTCAACGATGCCTTCAGCCGCGGCCTGTCGGGGCTCGAGTTCGCCGTGGGCATCCCGGGCACCGTGGGCGGGGCGGTCTCCATGAACGCCGGAACGCGCGATGAGTGGATCGGATCGCTCATCGAGGACGTCGTCACCTACAAGCCGGGTGCAGGCATGCGCCACTATCGCCACGATGACGTGTTTTGGGCGTATCGCGAAAACGGCCTTCCCAAAGACGAGATCATCCTCGAGACGACGCTGCGCCTGACGCCTGCCAACAAGGCCGATATACGCGCCAAGATGGAGCGCTATCTGGTGCGCCGCCGCCGTACGCAGCCGGTCGGCTCGGCGTGCTGCGGATCGGTTTTCCGCAATCCCGCGGGCAGAAGTGTGGGAGCTATGGTCGAGGAATGCGGATTGAAGGGTTTTTCGGTCGGAGGGGCCGAAGTCTCGCCGGTACACGCTAACTTTATTGTGAACAACGGGACCGCATCCGCGAGCGACGTGGTCGCGGTCATTCAACACGTATACGAGAAGGTTAAGGAAACGTATGGCGTCGAGCTCCAGCCGGAAGTCAAATTCCTCGGCTTCTAAGCAGAAGCCCACCTTCCGCCGCTCCACCGGCGCCACATCTCAGCACCGCTCGTCGTCAGCAAAGGCCACACCGTCCAAACCTGCTGCGGCTCCGTCCAGCGCTGCTCCGAAGCGCGCTCGCACGTACACCGCGCCGACGAAGAAGTCCGCCTCCCTGCGCGTGTCGTCCGCGCACACCGGCAAGTCGTCGTCTGCCGCGCCCGTCGCCCGAAAGGCGGCGTCCGGCACGCGCAAGGCGACGCCCGTGGCGCGCAAGGCGACCCCGCGCGCTGCTGCCGCTGCGACGTCGATTGCCCGCAAGGGATCCGCTGCGAGGGGCGCATCGACGCGCGTGAAGGCGACGTCCACGACGGTGCGTCCGAGTACGTCCTTAGCGCCGGCGGCGAAGCCTGCGCGCCCGCAGGCGGCAAAGGCTCCCCGCAAGAAGAAGCTGACGCTGCCCGCGAGCAGCTCCGGCCTCGGGCGCGCACGTGCGGCAACCGGGGCGGAGGGCCCTTCGCTCAGCGATCGCTTTCGCGCCGTATTGCCCGCGCGCCGCAGCAGCGCGTCGCCGGCCCCGGCGACCCCTGCGCGCCGCGACGGGTCGCAGCGCCCGCGTGCGGGCCTGGGCTCCATCGGCATCGCTCGCCTGGCGATCGTCATCGTCCTGTTCGTCGCCGTGATGGGCGGACTCGGCGCGGCAATCGTCTACAATTCGGGTCTCTTCGCCGCCACGAACGTGATCGTCAACGGAAGCGCCCATATTCCGCAGCAGACCGCCCAGCAGCTCATCGACGTCCCGGAGGGCGCGACGCTGCTCAACGTGAACGAGAAGGAGCTGTCCGAGCGGTTGGTGGAAAACCCCTGGGTCGAGCGCGTGAATGTCGAGCGGGAGTTTCCCCACACGCTCGTCATCACCCCGGTGGAGTGCGAGGTCTCCGCCATCGCCTATATCGTCGCTGACGACGTGGCCTGGGCGATCAGCGACGATGACGTCTGGATCGCGCCGCTGTCGGTGGCGGTGGAGCAGACCGATACCGCCGATGACGCCTCGGGGGACGATGCCGCCGACGCCGATGAGGCGACGGACGGGGACGATGCCTCGGGTGCCGACGAGGGCGCTGACGGCGAAGGGGATTCCGGCGCGGATGCGGCGGATGCCGACGGTGCGGATGCCGGTGCGGACGCCGCGGCCACGGCCTCGGGTGTCGAGGCGGCGCTCAAGGTCGCTCAGGACAACGACGCGGTCCTTTTGACCGACGTGGGGGCTGACGTATCGCCCTCGTCGGGCAAGGCGGTCGACTCCGACGTCATTCTAGCGGGCATGAAGTACGTGCACGGGTTCTCGCCTGAGTTTCTGGCGCAGGTCAAGGATATCTCGGTCCCGTCGATCGAGGCGATCTCGCTCAACCTCGATTCAGGCGTCGAGGTGTCCTTGGGCGCCCCTGAGGATATACAGCAGAAGGAGCAGGTTATTCGCAGCCTGCTCGAGCAGCAGGAGGGTGTCACCTACATCAACGTGCGCGTTCCCGATGCGTACTCCTTCCGCAGCGCCGACGTCTGATACGGACGCCCTGATTCGGATCGTGAGGGACGCTGCGGCCCATCTGTCGCATTGTGTGCGCGGCGGCGGTGAACGGTTTGGTGCTCTACCTGCGAATTCCACATTTAGTAGATGCCAAAGTTGACTTCTACCTCGGATTTGTGCAAATATAACGCGGTTTACCTCGACATTTAATCTCAACTTGAGGGTTATGGTCGAAAAACCGTCAAGCGACTTCATCTGATGTTCGGAGGACCGAGAGATGCACGAGAACGAGATCAACAACTACCTTGCCGTCATCAAGGTGGTAGGTGTCGGCGGTGGCGGCACCAACGCTGTCAACCGCATGATCGAGGAGGGCATCCGCGGCGTCGAGTTCGTCGCCATCAACACCGATGCGCAGGCGCTCGCGATTTCCGACGCTGATATCAAGGTGCACATCGGCACCGACCTCACGCGCGGCCTTGGCGCCGGCGCCAACCCCGAGGTCGGCCGCAAGGCAGCCGACGAGTCCCGCGACGACATCGCCGAGGCGCTCGCTGGCGCCGATATGGTCTTCATCACCGCAGGCGAGGGCGGCGGCACCGGCACGGGCGCCGCTCCGATCGTCGCCGACATCGCCATGAATGACGTGGGCGCCCTCACGGTCGCCGTCGTCACCAAGCCCTTCACCTTCGAGGGCCGCAAGCGCAAGGCTTCCGCCGAGGAGGGCATCCACACCCTGTCCGAGTGCGTCGACACCATGATCGTCATCCCCAACGACAAGCTGCTCGACATCGCCGAGAAGAAGACGACCATGCTCGAGGCCTTCGCCATGGCCGACGCCGTCCTGTCCCAGGGCACCCAGGGCATCACGGACCTCATCACCGTGCCGGGCATCATCAACCTCGACTTCGCCGACGTCAAGACCATCATGAAGCAGGCCGGTACCGCCATGATGGGCATCGGCACCGCCTCCGGTGACAACCGTGCGGTCGACGCCGCCCAGCAGGCCATCTCGAGCCCGCTGCTCGAGAGCTCCATCGATGGCGCCACGCGCGTCCTGCTCTCCATCGCCGGTTCCAAGGACCTCGGCATCCAGGAGATCAACGACGCCGCCGACCTCGTCGCCAACGCTGTCGACCCCGAGGCCAACATCATCTTCGGTACCGTCGTCGACGAGTCCCTGGGCGACCAGGTGCGCATCACCGTCATCGCCACCGGCTTCTCCGACGCCAACGTCAATCGCCAGGACCAGCTCTTCGGCCAGTCCGCGCCCAAGGCCGAGCCCCAGCACGCCGCTCCGGCCGCCTCTTCCGCGCCCACCCGCACCATCGGTGGGACCGAGGTGCCCAATTTCGGCAACGACCAGTTCGAGCTGCCTGACTTCCTCAAGCGCGGCAACTTCTAAGGGTCTTGCGCCATCGCGGACTGTCGAGCGCCCCGGTCATGCCGGGGCGCTTTTTTATACACGAGAGGGGAGCTTTCATGCTCAAACGCCAGGTCTACGATGAGGTCGCGCTCGTGTGCGATTCCATAGGGTCGGTCTCGATCGCCTTCACCGAGCGCGCAGGCGGTGTTTCCCGCCCGCCGTACGCATCGCTGAACCTCGGTACGCATGTGGGGGATGACCCGGTGGCTGT
This sequence comes from uncultured Collinsella sp., assembly GCA_949287055.1. Classification (GTDB taxonomy): domain Bacteria; phylum Actinomycetota; class Coriobacteriia; order Coriobacteriales; family Coriobacteriaceae; genus Collinsella. The sequence continues at coordinate 6,303 of CASEEY010000005.1, read as the reverse complement.
AGCGGAGAACCGGCGCCGCGTGCTTGCGGCGCTCGGGGCAGAAGATGCGTTCGACCGCCTGCTCGTGCCCAACCAAGTTCACGGGGACCGCGTAGTCACCGTGACGTCAGCCTCGCCTGAGGCCCTTGACGACGCTCGCGCCCAGATCGCCGAGGGCGCCGACGCCATCGTATGCACCGCGCCCGGTGTTCCGGTCATGCTGTGCTATGCCGATTGCGTGCCGGTCGTGCTCGCCTGTTCGGATGGGTTTGCCGTCGTCCATTCGGGCTGGAAGGGAACGTATGCGCGGATCGCGGCAAAGGCTGCTTGCGCTCTGGTCGCGGCGACCGGTGCCGCCCCCTCTGATATCCGCGCGTATATCGGACCTCACATCCGGGGAGATGAATACGAGGTCTCGCACGATCTGATGGAGCGGTTCGCGCAGCGGTTCTCGGGTATCGACCCTGAAGGATCGCTTCTCGACCTCGCCCGATGCATCCGGCAGGCGCTCGGCGAGGCCGGCGTTGCCCCCGACGCGATCGAGGATGCGGGGCTGTCCACGGTGCGCATGAACGACCGCTTCTTCTCCTATCGCGCCGAGGGCGGCGTCTGCGGCCGCCATGCCGCCGTCTCCTTCATGGGCGACCCCGGCGCGCGCTCCATGTAATCAGATTCCTGCGCATCCTTTACAAGCGCTTGACATCGCGCGGCTACACTAGGTGAGGCTACCGGTAAAACCGCTGCTTTACGGCCGTGCGCTCGCACGATGCGTGTGCGGTCGGGGCACGTTGCGCACGGGCGTCTCGCCCGCACCGATCGATTGGAGAACACATGCGCAAGATGTTCACTCGCCAGCTCATCGAGGCCCGCCATGAGATGCTTTCCATCTTCGCGGCCGTCGACACGACTCTGCATGAGGCCGTGCAGGCGTTTGTGACCGACGATAAGAAGCTTGCCAGCAAGGCGCAGAAGAAGACGCTGCAGATCGATGCGCGCTGCGCCAACCTCGAGGCGGTGTGCTACAACCTGATCGCGACTCAAGGTCCGGTCGCTTCCGACTTCCGCTTGCTTCAGACGATCATCAACGTCGAGTTCAACCTCCAGCGTATGTGCGACAAGGTGCGCCGCGTCGCCCGCGCCGCCAAGCATAAGGTGAGCTCCGACATCGAGCTGCCCGCCGAGCTCGTCGAGATCATCGAGCAGGAGGCCTCCTACGTCTATCGGATCTTGGGCACCTGCATCTCTGTGCTCGTGAGCAACGACCTAGGCGTCATGCGCAACCTGCTCGTCCAGGACGACACGGTCCACGAGCTGTACGAGGAGTTCTTCCGCGCCTACAACCGCATGTCCTCCGTCGAGCTTGCGGACGACAGCTCCTATGATGACCTGCGTCGCGCCATCATGGTCTCGCGCTATCTCGACCGCGTCGCCTCCATCGCCATTGACGCCACCAGCACGTTGACCTTCCTGCTGACCGGCCAGCGCATGAGCATCGCCGATATCGCCGAGATCGATGAGGATGAGCTCGAGGCTCTGCGCATCCCGTCCGGTGAGGGGGTTATCCTCCAGCCGCTCTCCGATGCGCGCTGCGTGGCGGACCTTCCCGCCGACGAGATCAGCGACGAGCTGCGCTCCCTGATCGCACGCGCCCAGCAGGGCGACGATGACGAGGACCTCGAGGAGTAGCCCGCGACCCGCTGCCCACATCTCCCGCGATTCGCGGCCGACAGGATTGAACCCGGCACCACCTTGTCGACAAGTTTGAACCTGGCACCAACTTGTCGCTTCGGATGGTCTTTTGCCCGCACGACGGTTTCCTTACCGCGTGGGCAGCGTGCCCTGTCCCGTTTCTCGGCCCTGCGTCCTTTTTGGATGTTGAAAAACGCGGTCCCGCATCTGCGGGGCCGCGTTTTCGCGTTACCATGGTGCTGCGACATCAAAGGAGAAGACGCAGATGGAAAGCTACACAGATCTGATTGCTCGGCGCCGCGCCGCCATCGACGAACGCCTGGAGCGCGCACTTGCGCGGGCGGGTCGCCGCATCGACGAGGTGACGGTGGTGGCGGTTTCCAAGACGGTCGGTACCGACGAGGTCATCGCGGCCATCCAGGCCGGCTACCGCGTGTTCGGCGAGAACCGGCCCCAGGAGCTCGTGCGCAAGATGACCGATCTGAACCGGTGCGACGACCTTCCGGCGGTCCGCTTCGATATGATCGGCAATCTGCAGACCAACAAGATCAACGCCGTCCTCGGGCGCGCCGCGCTGATCCATTCCATCGGATCGCTCCATCTGGCGCAGGCGGTCTCCAGCCGGGCTCAACGGCGCATTGACGCCGGAGAGCTCGAGGGGCCGGTCAACGTGTTGCTGGAGGTAAACGTGAGCGGGGAGGAGTCGAAGTCCGGCTTCTCGCCCGATGAGGTGCGCCGCACCGCCGAGGAGCTCATGGAGCTTTCGGGAATTTCGGTCCATGGGCTTATGACGATGGCGCCGCGGGGGGACAAGGATGCTGCCCGTAAGACGTTTTCGGGTCTGCGCGAGCTGCGCGATGAGCTCGAGGTGTCGCTCGGAAAGCGCCTCCCTGAGCTCTCCTGCGGTATGAGCGAGGACTTCGAGGTCGCGTGCGAGGAGGGCTCGACGATCGTTCGTCTCGGCAGGGTGGTATTTGACCCAGCCTTTGCACTACAATAGGCGTGTCGGGCCTGTCCCGACCTGCACCAACCACACGTCATTTGCACCACGGGCAGAGAGGTTAGGATCGTGAGCTTCCTAGACGAGATCAAAAACAGGTTCGCAGCGCGCCAGGCCGGATACGACCAGGATGCGTATGAGGGCGAAGAGGGCTATGCCGACGACTACTACGAGGATGACGCGGCGGGCTATGATGCGCGCTACGGCTCGTCCGACTCGTATGGCTACGACCAGCAGGAGAGCGGCCACGGCGTGCTCGGTCAGACCCATCGCGGCGAGGCGGAGTCCGTTGCGGTCTATACCCGCAGCGGCCAGCTTGTCGGCGACGCCGACCGCCATGCCACGACGTTCAACCCGCCGGCGCGCAGCGCGGACTCCGCGTACCGTCCCGGCGCCTACGACACGCCTTCGAGCTACGCCGAGGCGCGTCGCCATGCTGCGGTCCAGCAGGCTCCCGCCGTCTCCGATACCGCCGCGCACATGAGCTCGGTCATGAACGGGACCCCGCAGCTTCCCGCCTATGTGCTGCGTCCCGAGAGCTATGACGACGTCGAGACGGTGGTGCGCCGCGTGCGCACGCGCCAGCCGGTCGCCCTTATCTTCGTCGGCGTGCGCACCGAGATCGCCAAGCGCGTCCTCGACTTCAGCTACGGTTTCGCCTGCGGCTTGGGCGCCACGGTCAAGGAGCTGGGCGATCGCGTCTTTATCGTGCTTCCGCAGGGCTGCGAGGTCAAGGATTCCGATGTGGCCAAGCTCCGCGCTGACGGCTATCTCAAGTAACCGAGGAGTTCGATTCCCATACTTACCTTCTATCAAGTCATCTCGACGCTCGTCGATTTCTACCAAATCCTGATCGTCGTCTACTGTTTGTTTACATGGTTTCCGATTCGTCAGGGCGGGTTCGTGTACGATCTCGCCATGGTGCTCGATAGCATCTGCGGCCCGTACCTCAATTTGTTCCGTCGAATCATCCCTCCGATGGGCGGTATAGACTTCTCGCCGGTTATTGCGCTTATTGCGTTAAATCTGGCGGAGCGCTTGCTGTTCAATATAATTCTGTAAGGAAGGCTCAGACAGGGCCGATCGCCAACACGGCCAACGTGATGAAAAGGAGAACAAACATGGCTATCACACCCGCCGACATCCAGGCGCAGACCTTCTCTGAGGCCAAGCGCGGCTACGATCCCGGTGAGGTCGATGTCTTTCTCGAGCAGGTTTCCGCCGAGGTCGACGCGATGCTCAACAAGATCGTTGATCTGAAGAACCGCCTGACCGCGACCGAGCAGCAGCTCGCCGACGCCCAGGCCCAGCTGGCCGCCGCGCCCGCCGCGGCTCCCGCTCCGGTCGCCGCACCCGTCAACGAGTACGGTGCAAGCGAGCGCCAGATCTCCGCTGCCCTTATCGCTGCTCAGCAGACCGCTGACAATATCATCGCCGAGGCTCGCGAGAACGCCGAGCGCATCCGCAACGAGGCCGACGCGAAGGCCCGCGAGGTTATCCGCCAGGCGCTCGCCGAGAAGCAGACCGAGATCGAGGAGATCGACCGTCTCAAGGCTTCCCGTGAGGAGTTCAAGAGCGAGTACCTCAAGCTCATCCAGCACTTCATGGACGATGCGCAGAACTCGTTCCCCAACGACCTGCTGAGCTCCGCGCCCAGCGGCTCCGCTCCTGCCCCCGTCGCCGCCGACCCCGCTCCGGTCGCTGTGCCCGCTCCGGCTCCCGCCCCGGTCGCCGATCCGTTCGCACCGCTCGATAGCTTCGGCATGGACGATCTCGACTAACCGCTCGGGAAATGAGTTGATTTTGACGTGCCCCGGTCGCAAGACGACCGGGGCGCGTTGCCATGTCGGGCGCAAGCTGCCGTCCGAGACGCAAGGGCGTATCGTCGAGGGCCTCAGCTGCGGCTCGCTCGCGATCGGATGATGGGGGAAGGAAGAAAAAGCAAAGCGAGCCGATAAGCCGGGTTCTGTCGAGGACGGTCATTTATCTTGGCACGCACGTCGCCGTGCGGCTCCTCGCACGCTACCCGGGCGCAGGCCGGGCCGGCCTATAGCGCCCCTATTCGCGCTTGCTCCGGATGGGGTTTACCAAGCCGCCGCGTTGCCGCGACGCTGGTGGTCTCTTACACCACCGTTTCAGCTTTTCCCTTTACGGCAGGGCCGTAGGTGGGAGTCTTCTTTTCTGCGGCACTTTCCGTCGGGTTGCCCCGCCTGGCCGTTAGCCAGCATCCTGCCCTGTGGAGCCCGGACTTTCCTCACGTCTGCACAAGGCAGATCGCGTGACCGCCTGGCCCGCTTTGCGAGGCAAGATTGTAGCACGTTACGAGTGGGAGAGAGACGCGGATGCGCGTCGACCCCATCGCTCGCGCAGCGCGTTATCGGACACCCCGATATCGCCGCATCCAACTTACAAAACCCTTACAAAACTACTCGTTTGTTACCGGTTGGCTAAGAATCGGTAAAGTGATACGATTCGTTCGGCGCATACGCGCAGGAATTCGGGCTGATCGCTCGTCGACGCCCGCCACACGTTGCGCCCTGGCACGATATACGTACCGCGTCGGCGGTCATGTGGGCCTGGGGTTCGCACACGTCACGACGGAAGGATTGGGCGTTTTGGACGTTTCGCTAATTCAATTTGCCGGGCAGGTGGTCAGCAATCCCATCTTGGCCATTTCGGTCCTGCTCACCCTTGGTGTCATCTTCGTCAACGGCTGGACCGACGCGCCGAACGCGATCGCGACGTGCATCTCGACCCGCTGCATGAACGTCCGTCCGGCGATCATCATGAGCGCGGTGTTCAATTTCCTCGGCGTGCTCATCATGACGTCGATCAACAGCTCCGTCGCCTCGACGATCAGCAACATGGTCGATTTCGGCGGCGACACCCATGAGGCGCTCGTCGCCCTGTGCGCCGCGATGTTCTCCATCGTGGTCTACAGCGTGGGCGCGTCGATCTTCGGCATTCCCACGAGCGAGAGCCATAGCCTCATTGCCGGCCTTACCGGCGCCGCCATCGCCATCCAGGGTGGCACGAGCGGCATCAACATGGATGAATGGATCAAGGTCATCTACGGCCTGGTGCTGAGCCTCGCGCTCGGCTTCGCCATCGGTTGGGGCATATGCAAGCTGCTCACCATCGTCTGCGCCGATATAGACCGACGAAAGGCGAACGGTGCCTTCAAGTACCTGCAGATCTTCGGTGCCGCTGCGATGAGCTTCATGCATGGCGCCCAGGACGGTCAGAAGTTCATCGGCGTGCTGCTGCTCGGCGTGGCGTTCTGCAACGGTCAGCCCGATCTGACCGGCGCCGTGATCCCGGTGTGGCTCATGGTGCTGTGCAGCCTTGTCATGGGTATCGGCACGAGCGTGGGCGGCGAGAAGATCATCAAGTCCGTCGGCATGGACATGGTCAAGCTCGAGAAGTTCCAGGGCTTTTCGGCCGACCTCGCCGGCGCGTTCTGCATCCTGCTGTCGACCGTGTTCGGCATCCCCGTCTCGACGACGCATACCAAGACGAGCGCGATCATGGGCGTGGGTGCGGTCAAGCGCCTGTCCGCCATCAACTTCTCGGTCGTCAAGGACATGATGCTCACCTGGGTGTTCACGTTCCCGGGCTGCGGCCTCATCAGCTTC